>JABDQK010000002.1 GCA_013042255.1 Flavobacteriaceae bacterium
ATTTCCGGCGAGCGGGCATCCAGTTTCATATAGGCAAGTTCTACATTGAGGAAAACAATTTCATGGCCCCTTGCTTCAGCAGCTTCTATCAGGCGTTTATTGCTGTACAAATTCGGATTGCTGGCCAACAGGGCTATTTTTAAGCCTGTCTTTTCTTTCATGTAAGGAGCATATGAAGCTGATATGCTATCCTCTGTAAAGGTCTGAAGCATATATGATTTAGCAGGGTTCACCATAAACCTCCCATTTAAAGCTTCCCTTCCCAGCAGCATTCTGAATTCCATGGTATCCCGGTTCGCTAGTGTAAGTTCTATCTCGAATGTGTCGTCCCCCATTGTCATAGGGGTCCTGATCACAAATCGCTCTTCTGAGATACCGCTTGAACTTTTTACTATACGACGATCTACAAGCCTTGCCTCGCAATCAACAGTAATACTCCTGTTATCCTGAATAGGATTCACCTCAAACTTCACCCAATCCTCCTTCTTTTTTCGGAAAACAGAAATATTGGTAGCCTGTATAGAAGAAGTTTTGGCCCCTGAATCCACCCGGGCCTTTATCGCCGGAATTCCGAGTTCTTTAAAAACACACCATTCTTCACTACCTATGATCTTTAACATGGGGATTAGTTTCCTTAAAAATTAATTTGAATTCTGTTTCAAATGCTTATAGAGTACCATGAACCTTTAGGAGGTAAACACTTCTTTAGGCTCCTTAAAACATTTAAATTCCACCACATAACCGTTGGGATCTTCAATAAAGAAGGAAGTATGCTCTCCTTTTTTACTTTGCAGAAAAGTGATGGGCTCGGAATCTTTCTCCCGAATTTCTGAGATTTTCTGGTGAATTTCATTCCATTTTTTCTCATTGAGGATGACCCCAAAATGGAAAGACGGAAGAATATTGTCGCCAAATTTATAAGACTTGTAGTTAAATGAAAATTCTCCTGATTTGGTAAAGGTGATCTGATTTCCGTAGAGATTGATATCTGCCCATTGTGTAGAGTGTCTACCCAGCTCTGCGCCTAGAATTTCGATATAGAATTTCCTGGTTTTGGTAACGCTGTAACAAGGTAGGGCGAGGTGAAAAGCGCTGTTTGTCATATATCAATCCGTTGTTATTATACGAAATTAGTCTTCGGGATCATCTTCCTCAACCTCCACATCTGGAATTGCTTCCGGATCATCATCATCGAAATCATCATAGTCGTCTTCATCGTAATTGGCCATAGTCACTTCCAGTTTCGCACTGATCTTTACCAGGTATTTAGTATCGTCAGTAGTCACCTCCACAGCTTCGATACGTTCTCCGCTGGCATTTTTAAAAGTGATAATATGCGCATCATCATAGCCGTCTGGGTATCTTTCCACCAATAGTTTTAGAACCTCGGGCGTAAGCTTTTTAAAATCTACTATGACTCTCTTTAAATTATCCATAATTACATGTCCAAAAGATAAGCAAAAATTAATGGTGCAACAATAGTTGCATCGCTCTCAATAATAAATTTAGGAGTATCTATTCCCAGTTTTCCCCAGGTGATCTTTTCATTTGGAACTGCCCCGGAATAACTGCCATAACTGGTGGTACTGTCACTGATCTGGCAGAAATAGCTCCAGAAAGGAGTGTCGGTCCTTTCCATATCCTGATATAACATAGGAACCACACATATTGGAAAGTCGCCGGCTATTCCTCCACCGATCTGGAAAAAGCCGATTCCTTTTTCGGAATTTTCAGTATACCAGTCGGCCAGAAAGGTCATGTATTCAATTCCCGACTTAACCGTAGAAGCTTTTAACTCGCCTTTAAGCACGTAGGATGCAAAAATGTTCCCCATGGTACTGTCTTCCCAGCCGGGACAAACAATGGGCAGGTTTTTTTCTGCCGCCGCATACATCCAGGAGTCTTTTAGATCTATCTCGTAATATTCTTCCAAAACACCTGATAGCAACATCTGGTACATATATTCGTGAGGTAAATACCGCTTTCCTGCCTCTTCAGCCTCTTTCCACAATCTATGGATGTGCTCCTGTAGTCTGCGAAACGCTTCTTCCTCGGGAATACAGGTATCGGTTACCCTGTTAAGCCCTTTTTCAAGCAAATCCCATTCTTGCTCCGGAGTTAAGTCTCTGTAATTTGGAACCCTTTTATAGTGAGAATGTGCAACAAGGTTCATAATGTCTTCCTCCAGGTTGGCTCCGGTGCAGGAAATGATATGCACCTTGTCCTTACGAATCATCTCGGCAAAGATCTTACCCAACTCTGCGGTACTCATGGCTCCGGCGAGAGAGACCAGCATCTTGGATCCATTCTGCAACTGCTCTTCATACGCCTTGGCCGCGTCTACAAGGGCTGCAGCGTTAAAGTGCAGATAGTATTTTGAAATAAATTCTGATATAGGTCCTTTACTCATCATCTTCATTAAATTTCGGAAGGGAAGAATTTCCACTGCCCGTTTCTATCTCGTAGGTATTATCGTATTCATCCTCTACAGCTTCATCCTTAAATTTATAACTGAGCATTTTATAGTACAGTTTAGCAGCCAGGAAGTCGGAGGATCTGTCGTTGCTATTAGGACACAGTTCTACCAAATCAAAACCAACCACATTTTTTTCTTCAAATACCTGCTTCAGAAATTCAAGGGTTTCATACCACAGCAGACCTCCGGGTTCAGGAGTACCTGTTGACGGCATAATTGACGGGTCGAAGGCATCGAGGTCGAAGGTAATAAACACATTTTCACTCAGTAAGTCCACGACCTTGTCCATCCAGTAATCATCATCGACCATTTCATGTGCAAAAAATGTCTTTTCAACATCCATGATAGTTGTCTCAATAGCATCCATACTTCTGATACCTACCTGGACCAGATTTGTTTGCTGACTTGCCTCGTAAACCGCACATGCATGGTTGAAAGGTGTGCCTTCATAAGATTCCCGAAGGTCGGCGTGTGCGTCTATATGCAGAACGGTGAGATTTTCAAAGCATTCATTAAAAGCACGGATAGATCCGATAGAAATAGAATGCTCCCCTCCAACCAGGGTAACGAATTTATTTCGTTTGATGTATTCCTTTGTAATTTTATGTACGCTATTTACCATAGCTTCTGGGTTGGAAAGTTCTGCTATGGGATTGGTAACATGAACCCCTTGTTTGTAGACCTCCGTATCAGTCTCGATATCGTAGAGCTCCATATTTTCTGAAGCTTC
>JABDQK010000008.1 GCA_013042255.1 Flavobacteriaceae bacterium
TGGCAAGGTTTAAAAAGAAGGTCCGGCCAAAGCCATACCAATATTTTGATCCGAAAGAAGGTGTGCCACTCATGTTGTCCCTTAGCATTTGCTGATAATTCCCATTCCGACTTTGTTCAAAACCCCCCGATTTGTAGGTTACATTGAATATGTTGTTAACACTGAGAAATGTACTGATGTACTTCCTTTTATACAGCCAGGATTTACCCCCGATAAGGTTGAGCAGGTAAATTGAGGGGAGTGTTTCCTGGGCTAGTAAATTTTTGAGTTGATCTTCTGAAATATCCGGAAATGGTTTTCCGCTTTCCGGATCAATTCTGAAGCTCTGGGTACGTTTGATATAGGCTATATCAACAACACTATTTGCCAGGTAATTGGCCGTACAACCTATCCACCAATACATAGGATCCCTGTATTCGATTCCTAATGAGAGAGCAGTCTGAGGTCCCTGGCTCAATAGATATCCCTTAGCAGACGAAAAACCCAGGCCGATATTCCCACCGGTTCCATTCAGGATTTCATCTTCGCCGCTGGTATCAAAATTTATGGATACAGCAGGGTCACTGGCATATTCATATCTTCCTATTGAACCAACCAGCGAGAGCTTTGTGGTTGGTGAAACGTCAACTTCCAGGCCAATTTCCAGACCTTTGTGCAGTCTGTCAACACCCGTAGCCACTTCCTGTACGAATTCTGATCCGATACCTGAATCCACGTAAAAAAAGTTAATTTCAGTTCCATCCATAAAACGTGTATAATATGCAGAAATACGTCCTTTTAGCTTCGGTAGTCGTACGAGATATGTCAAATCCAGACTGTAAATCCTTTCCTCTGAAATATCCGGGACAACTAAATGATTTTCTCTTGGATTGATATAAGCATATTTAAGTGGCGGGGGTTCATTTCCCGCGTAGGCGAAGGCTTTTATCCAATGTCTTGAGGTAAGTCCGTAGGAGAGACCACCTTTGATCCCCCAGCTTTGGAACTGTACCTTTTCCCCTCTTCCAAATGAATTATCAATAAATCGTTCATTTAAAAAAAGCCCGTCTCGCTGAAAACTCTTTTCAGCATATTCTCCAGCGACATAAAAATCACATTGTTTCCAATCGAAACGGGCTTGTAAAAAACTATTCCAATACTTTGTGCTGATCCTGTAGTGATATCCAAAAAGGTCGCCTGCCACCCTTTCGGTTGTTTTGTTCAGGTTATTTCGGGTATTGCTGAATGGATCTACGTCCTGAAATTGTTCTGCTCCTAAAAGATCGATAACCCGCGCAAAATTTTCAGCATCTGAATGTTGCATTAGAAATCCAGCATCAATCCTGAGTCTTTTACCGACAGGTAAATTCAGGATTGTACTCCCTGAAAATGTCTTCTCATCGCTTACATCCTCCTGATAGATATAAGCAGCGTCATATCTTCTGGCCTGTACTGAATTGGCTTCGAATAAATCTATCCAGGACCATTGTGAATTTTCAATAAACCCCTGTCTTGCTTCATTTGCACCAATGAAATTAGCCCCGATCGGACTATTGACGTAATAACTGGGTAAATAACGATAATATGTCGGATCCGGATTAGGGGCATTGAAATATCCTACCCGTGTAAAACTCCTGTTCCCCCATTGAAATGCAAAGGAAGTCATGAAGCGCAGATTATTCTTTGAAAGCTCATGTGATAAAAGAACAAGTGGCTCATGAATCTCTCTGATTCTTGAAGTTCTTAGAGATCCGCCTTGATTACCCCAATAAGGGTTATAGTTTGTTCCTGCCAGGTCAGCAACTTCGTCAGTTAATGGTGCAGACCTCCCCCTGCTGTTATATGCATTAATAAGTGTAGCCTTCAGGGTCTGATGGGGCGATAAAGAAAGACTGGCTGACAAGAAGGTAGAATACGCGTCATATGGAGTACCGGCTACAAATCCTTCTGCAGCCCATCGCCTTGAGAAGGACAAGGAGTAGGCAAACCCCTTTTCTCCTTTTCCGGAATGGTAGGTAGCCATTAGTCGGTTCTTATATGTTCTGTTAGATACAGCCGTGGATACCCGCAGGCCAGGTCTGAATTTATGTGGTGAAAGATCAATAGCTGAAACTCCAAGGACGCCCCCGAAGCTATGATCTGAAGCCTCGAGGCCGAAAGTAAAGTCCTGATTTCTTGTAATATCGTTGAGTCCGCCCCAATTATTCCACTGTGGCCTTCCATCCCAATTTCGGTTCATCGGAATGCCGTTGATCAGCACCATTCCTTCCCTGGAATCAT
>JABDQK010000012.1 GCA_013042255.1 Flavobacteriaceae bacterium
GTACATACCCAGGAATCCTTCGGCAAAGCCGATCTGAGATATAAAAGGGATTTTCAAACCGGAGATAAATTACTGCGGAATGACGGAGATACTTTTGTTGAGGTCAGCGAGGAAGCCGGAATATTTGGGGGTATCAATGGTTATGGACTTGGAGTCACAATCAGTGATTTCAATCAGGATGGTTATCCCGATATCTATGTGGGAAATGATTTTCATGAAGATGACTACTATTACCTCAACAATGGCGACGGGACTTTTACCGAAAACCTCAAGACGTACTTCGGGCATACTACAAGATTTTCAATGGGGAATGACGTAGCCGATATCAATCACGATGGATGGCCCGATATTCTCTCCCTGGATATGCTCCCCGAAGATGAAACTGTTCTTAAGTCCTCTGAAGGCGATGACGATATACAGATCCAGAATATGAGAGTCAGGCAATACGGTTATCACTATCAGTTTACAAGAAATATGCTGCATGTCAACCGGCCCGGACACGGCTTTCAGGAAACAGCCCTCCTGAGTGGTATCGCGGCAACAGACTGGAGTTGGAGTGCTCTTTTCGCTGATTTTAATGGCGACTCTGAGCAGGATATTTTTATTGCCAATGGCATCCCCAAACGCCCGAATGATCTCGATTTCATCAACTTTGTTTCCAGCGAGCAGATCAAAAAGAAGATCAACAATACGAAGCTGATGGACCAGGAAGCCCTGGAAATGATGCCTTCCGGTGCAGTTCACAACTATATTTTTCAGGGAACAGACAACTTGCAATTTATAGACCGATCTGAAGAATGGATAGCCAGAGACACCCTTTTTTCAGGGGCAACGGCAATGGGCGACCTTGACAATGATGGGGATCTCGACCTGGTAACCAGTAATATTAATAGTCCGGCTACCCTCTATATCAACCAGACCGATACGGATGCAAGCTATCTTAAGATAAGATTGAAATTCACAGATAAAAACAGCTTTGGGATCGGCACCAAAGTACTTTCCTACCACAAGGGTGTACTCCAATACAGGGAATTGTATACGGTAAGAGGATTTCAGGCTTCCTCAGAACCCATTGTGCATTTCGGATACGGAAATGAAACCCGGGTGGATTCCCTGCGTATTCTCTGGCCAGACCATACCACTCAGGTATTAAAAGATATCCCTGTTAATCAAACCTTGATCCTAAGTCCGGATGCTAACGTTCCTTTTAAAAATCCGTGGTTAAAAGCAGAACAAAAACCGCTCTTTAAGAAAGTAGATGGTAACATGGGACTTACTTATACCCACAGGGAAGATCCTTATCTTGACTTTAACCGTCAAAAACTGATCCCTTATAAATTCTCAGATCGAGGACCTTCTCTTGCTGTAGGTGATATCAACGGGGACGGTACTGATGATGTTTTCTTCGGTGGATCTAAATTTTACCCCTCTTCGGTATATCTGCAAACTGAAGACGGTTTTAAAGAGAAAGAAATTCCCGAGTTAAGACAGGATTCCATTACAGAGGATGTGGCTGCAGTCCTTGAAGATTTCAACGGGGATGGAAAGAAAGATCTGTTTATTGGAACAGGCGGTGCCGATTTTTACAATGAGATGGCACCTCTTTTAGACAGGTATTATCTTCAAAGGGATTCGACTTTCATTAAACAGGGTCTTCCTAAGTCATTTGATAATACATCCGTACTTGCTCCCTTCGACTTTGACCAAGACGGGGACCTGGACCTTTTTGTTGGCAATCAAATGATCACCAACGATTTTGGAAAGATCCCTGAATCTTATTTGCTAAAAAATACTGAAGGGGTTTTTGAAAAAGTAGAGAATATGGATCTGGCCTCCGTTGGCATGGTTACAGATGCAATCTGGGAGGACTACAACAAAGATGGCTACACAGACCTTATTGTGGTTGGGGAATGGATGACTCCTGCATTCTTCAGGAATACAGGGGAAAAATTAGAAAAGGATAATGTTTTGGAAGAAAATTCTTCCGGACTTTGGGAAAGTATCACAGCCTTTGATATTGACCAGGATGGAGATACAGATTACCTGCTCGGAAACTGGGGCTTAAATACAAAATTCAGGGCAACGGAAAAGAACCCCATGAAAATGTACTATTCAGATTTTGATAAGAATGGAAGTACGGAGACCATCGTCACACTTGAAAATGATGGAGCATATTATCCTATAGAAGGCTTAAAAGGCCTTGCTGAGCAATTGGTAAGTCTAAGGAAAAAATTTACAGCCTATAGAGATTTTGCAGGTAAGCCAATAGAAGAGATCCTGGATGGGGATCAGCTTAAAAGAGCTAAGGTTTTGGAGGTAAACGAGTTGAGATCAGGTTACCTCGAAAATAATGAGGGACGCTTTTCTTTTATCCCGTTCCCACAGGAATTACAACTTGCACCTATTATGGCTTTTCTTAATTATGATTTCGACAATGACGGCGTAGACGAGGTGCTGGCTGCAGGAAATTACTTTGGGGTAAAACCATATCACGGACGACTGGGCACCTTTGCCGGGGCTATGATAAAAGGGAAAAATAATGTAATTTTGGGCGATGTTTTGGGACTGGATTTCATGAACAGATCCATCAGACATCTCAATATTCTGACCCTACGTAACCAACCTTATTTACTGGCAACATTTAACGACGATGCCGTTCAATTGTACCAATTAACAAATAAAAAAGAAACACCATGAAGAAACTAATCCTTCTACTGGTTTTACTGAGCCTTGGTTGTCAAAAGGAGGATACACCTATTGAGGTGTCTCCTGAATTGATGCATAGTTCAGTGGATAAGGTCATAGAAATTATGATCCACGATATCTTTTCCCCTCCTGTAGCTAGCAGAATATTTGCATACCCCAATATTGCAGCATATGAGATTATCGCCCAGGAAGATGAGCGTTTTCTATCCCTTGAGGGCCAGGTTCATGAATTCAGCCCTATTCCCAAAGCCGATACAAATAAGCCCATCAATAAAGAACTCGCTGCTATGATTGCCCATATGGATCTAAGCAGAAGACTGATCTTCAGTGAAGACAAAATGGAAGTCTTCAGAGATAGTCTCTACACTCTTTGGTCTTCTAAAAATGAGAGAGAATTTGAAGCTTCCAGGGAATACGGCCTTCAGGTAGCTGAACACATTGCTGCCTGGATGGACAAAGACAATTACAAACAGACCAGGACCATGCCTAAATTCACAGTTAATACTGATGAACCTTCCCGTTGGCAGCCCACCCCGCCGGCATATATGGCAGGCATAGAACCTCACTGGAGCAAAATAAGGCCCTTTGTCATTGAATCGGCCGATCAGTTTAAACCTCTACCTCCACCTCCTTTTACGATGGAAGAAGGATCTGATTTTTACAAGGAAGTAAAGGAGGTCTATGACATCAGTAAAAAAATGGAGGAGGAAGGAGATGCGTCAGAGGGAGTGCAAATCGCCAAATTCTGGGATTGTAATCCATATGTATCTGTAACCAGGGGGCACCTCATGTTTGCAACCAAAAAGATTACGCCCGGGGCACACTGGATAGGAATCACGAAAATTGCCAGTAGAAAGGCTAAGTCGGACTTTAACCAAACCGTCCACGCTTATACCAAGACTTCCATGGCAATAGCAGATGCGTTTATCAGCTGTTGGGACGAAAAATACCGGAGTAATCTCATCCGGCCAGAAACACTTATTAATGAGCACATAGACGATAGCTGGAAACCAGTTCTGCAGACCCCACCTTTTCCTGAATATACCAGTGGACATAGTGTAGTGTCGGGAGCAGCTTCTGTTGTGTTAACCGATATTTTTGGCGAGGACTTTGCCTTTGATGATGATACTGAACTGGCCTATGGACTTCCTGTAAGGTCATTCTCTTCCTTCAGGCAAGCCGCTGATGAAGCCGCCATAAGTAGGATGTACGGAGGAATACATTACAGGGCAGCTGTTGAAATTGGTGTGAAGCAAGGTAGAGATCTGGGGGCTTTCATTGTTGACAAACTGAATATGGAAAACGAATCCCGTTTGGCAAATAACCAATAATCACATGAAGAAAATTCTATTAATATTCTCTTTCCTTATCCTGGGAGGAG
>JABDQK010000019.1 GCA_013042255.1 Flavobacteriaceae bacterium
CCTGCGTAAGGAAATATCCGGATCCCCGGTATAGGCCAGTTCCTGGGCCATAGCTTCCTTAGGAAACAACCCAAGGAAAACAATTCCAAGACATCCAACTAGCGTATGTATGATTCCCCTATTCATAACCATCTTCTTCAAAGTTCAGGTATCCCAGATTCTCACTGCTAAACAGGGTCTGATCCTGCTTCATCTTATCTTCAGCCCTTTTGATTTTATTACTCAGCTCCTCATTGCCAATTCTGTGTTTCCTGATTAATTTCTTCAGCTCGGCTACTTTATAGTTAGTGTCTGACCAGAAATACACATCCAGCAATGCCGAATACGCATCAGCATACACCGGGTATTTTTTAATCGCTTTTTCCAGAATCATGGCCGCACGGGGATACTCCTTGTTCCAGGCGTAAATACGACCTTTGAGTACTTCCGTATCGGCATGTCCCGGGACCTCTTTCAGGATATGATCACAAAGGAGTAGAGCACGTTCCCTCTCGCCTGCAATGGCCAGATCTCTAGCCGTTTTATAAGCATTATCGTAGTCATCACTATTAAAAACACTATTGATCCATACCAGGTCGGATTTGTTGTTTTTTGAGGCTGGTATCCCTTCTAACTCGTTACCGGGCAGCAATTTATTTTTCTGTGTCACATAGGTGTTAATGGCTTTAAATTCCCTGAAGGATTTTTTGATTTCCTCTTTTTTCTGTGACGACTTCGGATCGAATAAGCTAAGATTGGCACCTATTTCATATAGTGAGTTTCCGGATATAACCAGATTGCCTTTTATATATTCCTGAATATTCTTTCGATGCCTGTAAAGGGGGATGGCCTTTTCTTCCTTTATAAACCCCTTGTGAACCAGGCCTTCTCCCAACCAGGCGACCTTCTCAGGTATTTTAAAATTGTGGGTGGCGTTTAACAGTCCGGCCAATTCGGGTAAAACATCGGCATGTGAGACCAATGACCCAATTCGTTCAGGTGATTTTAACATCGGACTATACATCAGCAAAGGTACCCGATAACGGTCCAGATAATCCAACTGTGGCAGATCCCTTAAATTATGACTTCCGGTAATAATAAATACGGTATTGTAAAATTCTGATTTCCGCTTGTATCCCTCAATAAAATCCCCGATAGCTTTATCTGCATACAACAGACTGGCGAAGATCTCCCTGTTCTTTTCTATTAGTCGTCTGTCACGGCCCTCAATTTGTTTAGAGGCCAGAATTCCCTCTACCCTGTCTTTGTATTTGTCTTCAGCCGGTATATGAAAAGGATTTCTGGTACTTTGAGTAAGGAAGATATCCATTCTGGGGCCATCTGTGCTTTGGAAGTCATCGAGCCATTTACCAAATAAATCCGAATCGTGATACCCGAGAGAGATTCCGGCGGCATCCGGTTCCTGCTGTTTGTACTGAGGGCCAAATGCTTTTCGGTCTGACAGGTAATCTATCTCCTCTTCGTAAAGAAATTTTCCCAGATTGTTTAAAGAAGCATTTCCCCCGAAGTGGAAAGAAGTATGAAATTCGTTATCATTGAGCAGGTCGATTAACGTATACTGGTTTGTCTTTTCGTCGATATTGGTGAATCCTTCCTCTCCGAAGGGAAGTGATCCAATAATAGATGGAATGCTCGCAGTTGATTCTCCCGTATTACTCAGATTATGAGGCCAGTACAGGGATTTATTAATTAATTCATTCAAATATGGCATAAAGGCTTTATACGTAGCTTTTTCCCCCACAAAATCAGATCCAACCCCGTCCATAACAATAAGGACCAGGTTAGGCGGCTGTTCTTTATACTGGAAATAATCGGCGAGCTCAGCTGATGGCTCAAATTGTTTTAAAAGGGGGTATTCTTCTTGTCCTTCGTATTTATTAAAATCGAGTGACTCTTCAGCACTATGGTAGACCAGGTGTTGCGTTTTGTTTTCGTTCACCGGGTTTTTTCTTGTAATGAGCGTTGCCAGGAAAAGACTAAAAAGAATAATGGTAAAAGGATACATCCTGCTAATCAGGTCATATATATTAGTAGTTGCCCGGTAAAACAAATACATGGCAACCACACCGAAAAAAAGAAATGCGGGCAAATAGTAGAATAAAGACAGGCCATTATTTCTCTTGAGTTGCTCTGTATAGCCGGCACCTAAAATTTCATAATTATCCACATAATATTTGGTGAGCATTCCCTCAACCCCCAATACCAATACTAATAGCACAACCACTGTCTTAAATCCCAGATTGGCCTTAATCTGTTCGAGAAATTTATAGAGGAAGACCAGGAACAAAGCCGAAAGGGAGGTAAAACCCAGATGATGAACCACCAGAAGCAGAAAGCTTTTGTTGATGACCCCATCAAGAACCCCTGCCCAGTATAATCTTGTATTCTGATAAAGAGACATAAGACATAAGCACAGGAAAAATGCCAGGATCAGCCTGATAAAATCACGCAAATCCCGCTTTTTTGCCCCTATGTTTATATCTGTCTGCATCCTTATGCTTTTGCAAATCCTTTTCTAACCTGTGAGCCCCAACCAGATCGTATTTTGAACAATTTTTTATAATTCCCGCGAACCGAAGACCATACTACCAAAGGATGAAAAAACAGTGGCTCCAGAATGGCGACAAGCATCAGGGTAAGTATGTCACGGGTTTTAGAGTACTGATTATACGAATAGACTTCCCAGAGGATCGCATAGAAAGAGAACATAATTGAGAAGCTGTATATAGTAATAGTAATGGCAATGAAGAACTCCCAGTT
>JABDQK010000026.1 GCA_013042255.1 Flavobacteriaceae bacterium
TATTTCCTTTTTTCACAAGATACAGGGGCGGGGTAGCAATATAAACGTGCCCTGCCTCGATCAATTCCCTCATATAGCGGAAGAAGAAGGTTAAGATCAGTGTTTCAATATGACTTCCATCCACATCAGCATCACACATGATGATTACCTTGTGGTAGCGGAGTTTTTCCAGATTCAAAGCCTTGCTGTCCTCTTCGGTTCCAATGGTAACACCCAGGGCAGTATAAATATTCTTAATCTCTTCATTCTCGAATACCTTGTGCTGCATGGCTTTCTCCACATTGAGGATTTTTCCCCTCAATGGCAGAATGGCCTGGAATTTACGATCCCGACCCTGTTTGGCCGTTCCCCCTGCGGAATCTCCCTCCACCAGGAATACTTCGCATAGGGCTGGGTCCTGTTCCGAGCAATCGGATAATTTTCCCGGCAACCCGCCTCCCGACATCACATTCTTCCTCTGTACCATTTCACGGGCCTTGGTAGCCGCATGGCGGGCCTGAGCTGCAAGAATTACTTTCTGTACTATTATTTTGGCATCATCCGGGTTCTCTTCAAGATAGTTGGTCAGCATTTCTGATACTGCCTGACTTACCGCTGACGAGACTTCCCTGTTCCCCAGCTTTGTCTTGGTCTGACCTTCAAACTGAGGTTCCGCAACCTTTACGGAAACAATTGCGGTAAGACCTTCCCGGAAGTCATCCCCCTGAATCTCAAATTTGAGTTTATCGAGCATGCCTGAAGCATCGGCATATTTCTTTAATGTAGTCGTAAGCCCCCTTCGGAAACCTGATAAATGGGTTCCTCCTTCGTGAGTGTTGATATTGTTAACATAGGAGTGAAGGTTTTCCGTATACCCGGTATTGTATACCATTGCTACTTCCACAGGGATATCGTTCTTTTCCCCTTCCATGGCAATGATATTCTGAATGAGGGATTCACGATTCCCGTCGAGAAATCGAATAAATTCCTTCAGACCTTCTTCAGAATGGAAGACATCTGATACAAATTCGCCATCCTTATCTTTCTGCCTGCGATCTGTTATGGTAATAGTAATCCCTTTATTTAGGTAGGCGAGTTCTCGCATCCTGTTGGCGAGCGTCTCATAACTGAATTCAATGGTCTGAGTGAAAATTTGCTCATCGGGATGAAAGGTAACCTCCGTCCCCCGGTCTTTCGTTGTGCCCGTACTTTTTACCGGATAAAGTGCTTTCCCTCTTTCGTATTCCTGTTCCCAGGTCTTTCCATCGCGGAAAACGGTAGCCTTAAGAGTGTTGGAAAGTGCATTAACAACCGAAACACCCACTCCGTGCAGTCCACCGGAAACTTTGTATGAATCTTTGTCGAATTTCCCTCCGGCTCCAATCTTTGTCATGACAACCTCCAGAGCTGAAACACCTTCCTTTTTGTGGAGGTCCACCGGGATTCCCCGTCCATTATCCCTTACGGAAACAGAATTATCCTCGTTGATAATTACACTGATGGTATCACAATGACCTCCCATGGCCTCGTCAATGGAGTTATCCACTACTTCATAAACCAGGTGGTGCAAACCTCTGACGCCTACATCTCCAATATACATTGAAGGGCGCATTCTTACATGTTCGATCCCTTCTAGGGCCTGAATACTATCTGCTGAATATTTATTTTTCTTCTCTTCGCTCATAAAATCGATTAAAGTTTCACTGTATTTCAGGTTCCAACTGAACCTTTATGCACTAAATGCAAAAAACAATCCTGAAAGTTTCAAAATCTGATGGATTTATCTTCTTTAAAACCCCTTGGACTGTCTAAAATTTTGCAATCTTACAAATATAAAGAAAAGCCCGTGAAATATAGGGATGAGGCAAGGTATAAGCCATGAAGTTATTAACATTTTAACAACAATTTACAGCTATTTCAAGCGAGGTGTAAAAAATTAATTTTATATGATAATTATTAGGTTTTATTCCTGCATCTCAGATTAATTTTACACCTAATTAAAACTGCAGAACATGAGCGATTCCAGAGGCGTTTCTCTGAAACTGATGTCACACATTCAAAAGGTCGTCGATGTGCAAAGCAGGGTCATCTATTTCCTGCTTTGTATTATTTTTTCCTTTGGCCTTACCTATGCGATGTACGAACCTGGTCTTGACCAGGCACAGATCTATGTCCTTTTTCTCCTTTTTCTGGCCATCGGCCTATGGGTTACCGAGGCCATTCCGCCCTTTGCGGTTGGTCTGATGGTATTTGGTTTTCTCATTTTTGCTATGAACAGCCATTATTCCCAGGTAGATCCGGATAATGTCCGCTCGCATTATATAGGTTACATTAATTCCTGGTCGAGCAGTGTAATTTGGTTAATGCTCGGTGGCTTTTTTATCGCCGAAGCCATGAGCAAAACCCAATTAGACAAAGTAGTTTTCAGGATAAGTATATCGCGGATGGGAACATCGCCCACTATGGTTCTCCTGGGACTTATGCTTACCACCTCCCTTTTCTCAATGATCATGTCTAATACAGCCACTACGGCTATGATGGTTGCTTCGGTATTGCCATTTCTTAACACAATTGATAAAAATGCACCGATGTCCAAGGCTATTTTAATTGGTATAGCCGGGGCAGCAACTATCGGCGGGATGGGAACGCTAATTGGATCACCTCCAAACGCCATAGCCGTTGAGGCATTGAATAACCATGGTATCGACATTGGCTTCCTTGAATGGATGGTGATTGGTTTCCCCCTTGCTTTGATCCTCACGGTTTTGTTCTGGTATCTGCTCACCAGGAAATACATTGCCAGACAAGATAAAATTGTAATCGCCATAGACGAAGATATACCCCAGACCGATGATGAATCTTATCGTTTTGAAAAAATCAAAAAGCGTATCGTGATCGGGGTGCTGTGCCTCACCCTCCTTTTATGGTTAACCGAGAAATTGCATGGTATCCCGGCATCTGTAGTTTCCCTGCTACCCATAATCCTACTGACGATGACAGGAATTGTCACAGCCGATGACGTTCGGAAACTCCCCTGGGATACCTTGATGCTCGTGGCAGGCGGACTGGCCCTGGGCTTGTCAATCAAAGAAACGGGACTTGCAGATTTTTACGTGGAAAAAATCGCACAATTCGATCTTAATTTTATCATCCTGGTGCTATTGTTTGCCTTTTTAACGGTCTTTTTGTCGAACGTGATGAGCAATACGGCTACAGCCACTGTTTTGATTCCCCTGGGGATCATTCTTACGTATCAGAATCCCATAGTTCTGCCCCTGGTAATTGGGCTATGTGCTTCAACAGCTTTGTTCCTCCCCATATCAACTCCCCCAAATGCGATTGCTTACAGTACAGGGCGACTTGAACAAAAAGACTTCCGGTATGGCGGACTTTTATTGGGAATTTTAGGTCCCCTGATCATTTCTGCCATCGTCTTAATCACCTTTGTATTCTTGTAAACTGAGGGCAGGAAGAAATCAAAGAAGCACCCATTGGGGTGCTTCCTGCAAATTCAATACAAAACCTGATTCAATGATTGAACAGTCTCATTTAACATAGGCATCCTCATGTACCTGTGCCACGGCCCTTCCTGAGGGGTCGTTCATATTTTTAAATGCTTCATCCCATTCCAGAGCGATTTTAGTGCTACAGGCCACAGAAGCTTCCTGAGGCACGCACAGCGCTGCGGCATCAGAGGGGAAATGCGACTCAAAGATGGAACGATAGTAAAATTCTTCCTTTGTAGAAGGGGTCTGAATCGGGAAACGGAATTTTGCATTGGCCAATTGCTCATCACTAACTTCTTTTGCAACCATTTCCTTCAGCGTATCAATCCAGCTGTATCCTACCCCATCTGAAAATTGTTCTTTCTGCCTCCAGGCAACACTTTCTGGGAGATAGGATTCGAAAGCCTTTCGAACTACCCATTTTTCCATGCGTTCCCCATTGATCATTTTGTCTTTGGGATTGATCCGCATAGCGACATCCATGAATTCTTTGTCGAGGAAGGGAACTCTTCCCTCTATACCCCAGGCTGCCAGGGATTTATTTGCCCTGAGACAATCATACATATGAAGTTTATCGAGCTTCCTTACGGTCTCTTCGTGGAATTCCTTTGCATTTGGTGCCTTGTGAAAGTAAAGATAGCCCCCGAATAATTCATCGGCTCCTTCCCCTGATAAAACCATCTTAATTCCCATTGATTTGATCACTCTCGCCATCAGGTACATAGGAGTAGAGGCCCTTATTGTAGTGATGTCATAGGTTTCCAAATTGTAAATGACATCCTTAATGGCATCTAATCCTTCCTGGATCGTAAATTTAATTTCGTGGTGAACGGTACCGATCTGGTCTGCCACCTTTCTGGCCGCCGCGAGGTCGGGCGAGCCATCGAGTCCGACCGAAAAAGAATGCAACTGAGGCCACCATGCCTCTGTGGTATCGTCAGATTCAATCCTCTTCTGTGCGAATTTTTTGGCTATGGCCGAAGTGACCGAGGAATCCAATCCGCCGGATAAAAGAACACCATATGGCACATCCGACATCAACTGACGATGTACCGCTGCCTCCAAGGCTTCGCGAATTTCTTCAATACTGGTTTGGTTGTCTTTAACGGCATCGAATTCCATCCAATCGCGCGTATACCATCGTTTTAATTCCCCGTCATCACTGTGCAGGTAATGCCCTGGAGGAAATAATTCGATCTTGGTGCATGTTCCTTCTAGCGCTTTTAATTCTGAGGCAATAAAGAAAGTACCATTCTTGTCCCATCCCATATACAAAGGAATAATCCCCATATGATCCCGGGCGACAAAATAGGAGTCATTCACAGAATCGTAAATCGCAAACCCGAAGATACCATTCATCTCATCGAGAAAGGCAGGGCCCTTTTTCTGATACAAGGCCAGAATCACCTCGCAATCTGATTCGGTCCTGAACTGATACTTTCCTTCAAATTGTTTCCGCAACTCTCGATGATTATATATTTCCCCATTGGCCGCCAGGACAATTGTCCCGTCAGGACTAAGCAAGGGTTGCTTGCCGGAGGCCGGGTCAACAATCGCCAGTCGTTCATGAGCAAGGATGGCCTTGTCATCTGAATAAATACCGCTCCAATCCGGACCGCGATGCCTGACCTTTTTGGACATTTCCAATAACTGAGGCCTTAACACTTCACTACTTTCCTTAATATCAAAGGCACAAACAATTCCGCACATACTATTCTACATTAGATTAAGATAGGGCAAAGATGAATCAATACTTTTAATTAGAAAATATAAGAGGGATAATTAGTTTCAATTCATAACATAAAACTTATTTTATTCTACTATTTAATAGGTATTCATGTCTAATGGATTACTTTGCCCTAAAATTGTAAGATGTGAAAATTTTAACGACTCTTTATAAAAATGCGACGTTTGAAGCCATTAGCTTTGAAGGAACTAAAAATCGATACTTATGAAAAATGTACTTACACTTACTTTAATGGTATGCGCCCTGGTATTTTCAGGCAATGCCATTGCACAGGATTTTAGCGGAATGGATAAAAGTCCAATGGACATGGCCTCTTATCCCTCAGATTACAAAAATTCTGACAAGGCTGTCAGAGTGATCTACAGCAGACCTCAACTTAAAGGCCGTTCTCTCGACGACCTCGCTCCGGCTGGCAAAGTGTGGAGAACTGGTGCCAACGAAGCGGCAGAAATTACATTCTACAAAGGTGCTACCATTGGTGGTCAAAAAGTTGATGCGGGTACGTATTCGCTATTTACAGTCCCCGGAGAAGACGGATGGACAGTCATCCTCAATAAAAACCTGAATCAGTGGGGCTCTTATTTCTACGATGATTCCGGAGATGTTGCAAGAGTCAAAGGGATGGTATCCAACGCATCCGATTCCCTGGAGGCATTTTCGATGACTTTCAAAGAAGTTGATAACGGTGTTCACCTTATCATGGGATGGGGAACAACTCGAGTTGCAGTACCTATCGCTTTTGTGATGTAAAATCAAATAAA
>JABDQK010000028.1 GCA_013042255.1 Flavobacteriaceae bacterium
TTTCTGAAATCAAAGGTAAAGAAATAAGAATGAGGCGTAACATTTTAATATTTGGAGCAGGGAAGTCTACTTCCTACCTCCTCGACTATTTTAAAGAAAAATCGGAGAGTGAATCTCTGCATCTCACTATTGCTGATCTTCATTTAGACAGGATCCCCATGACACTTAGAGAGCATCCTTGCTGTATGCCCCTAAAGCTGGATATCGGCGATGCCAAGGCCAGATCAAAGGCTATTGAAAAGGCCGATATCGTTATATCTATGCTTCCGGCCCGCCTGCATCAGTCCGTAGCATCAGATTGCCTTGTTCACCGTAAAAATTTAGTAACCGCCTCCTATATCAGTAAGGAAATGGAAGCTATGAAAGAGAAGGTAAAAAAGGCCGGACTGATTTTTATGAATGAAATAGGTCTCGATCCGGGTATTGATCATATGAGTGCCATGCAGATCATTGATAAGATCAGGGCAAAAGGAGGGAGAATGCTTCTTTTTGAATCATTCACAGGCGGGCTGGTTGCCCCCGAAAGTGATAACAACACCTGGAATTACAAATTTACCTGGAATCCAAGAAATGTAGTCATGGCCGGACAAGGAGGGACTGCAAAGTTTATACAGGAAGGAACTTACAAATACATCCCTTATCACAAATTATTTAGGCGTACAGAATTTATGGAAATTCCCGGATACGGGACTTTTGAAGCCTATGCCAACCGTGATTCGCTCAATTACAGGGAGGCCTATGGCCTTCATCACGCCCTTACTCTTTATCGCGGTACCATGAGACGGGTTGGCTTCTCCAAAGCCTGGAATATGTTTGTACAGCTTGGAATGACAGATGATAGTTATGAGGTTGAAGGTTCAGAGGACATGTCGTACAGGGAATTTACGAATCTCTTTCTTCCCTATTCGCCTACTGATTCGGTGGAGCTAAAGCTCCGTCATTATCTGAAGATCGATCAGGACGATATTATGTGGAAAAAGCTGGTTGAACTCGACATATTTAATCCTGATAAAAGGATTGACCTTAAAAATGCCACCCCTGCACAAATGCTTCAGAAAATCCTTGAAGATCAATGGACATTGCAAGAAGAGGACAAGGATATGATTGTTATGTATCACAAGTTTGGTTATGAACTCGATGGGAAAAAATATCAGATAGACTCCAATATGGTCGTCATAGGGCAGAACAGAACACATACTGCCATGGCCAAAACTGTGGGATTGCCGGTAGCCATAGCCACCTTGTTAATCCTGAATGACAAGATAAAGACTCCGGGGGTGCAAATTCCCCTGCGCAAAGAAGTGTATGAACCTATCCTCAGCGAATTAGAATCTTATGGGGTAGTCTTTAAGGAATACGAGGTTCCCTATCTTGGCTATAATCCCGATTCGGTAGCAGGTTAAAGAGTGTAAGGAGAAATATTATATTTGTTTATAATTAAAATCAAAATATGCCATCTGCCAACGATAAAGTAAAAATAGACGGAATTGACAAAAAGATATTAAGATTTTTAATGGCAGATGCGAGAAAACCTATACTCGAGATCGCCAGGAATATTGGTATTTCGGGGGCTGCCATACATCAACGCCTGCGGAAGCTTGAAAAATCTGGCCTTATTGCCGGTTCAAAATTTGTGATCAATCCAAAAATCATGGGATATACCACCATGGCCTATATTGGTATATTTCTCGATAAGGCCATGAGCAATCCCAAAGCAGTTAAGTCACTTGAAAAGATTCCCGAAGTTTTGGAATGTCATTACACCACGGGCAACTGGTCTATTCTGATCAAGGTTCTCTGTAAAGACAATGAACATCTTATGTACGTTCTCAACAAAAATATTCAGCAGATAGAAGGGGTTTCCAGAACCGAGACTTTTATTTCTCTTGATCAACAGATAGACAGGCAGATCACTATATAAAAAAACCCGGGAACTTGCCCGGGTTTGTTCTAAATTCCTCTGATTAATCCCTTCCACCTAACACTTGAAGGCCCCAGTATACCAGAGTAGCGAGAGATCCTATAGCCGCAACAAGATAGGTCCTTGCTGCCCATTTTAAAGCATCCTCTGATCCCTTGTATTCTTCGGGAGTTACCATGTTCCTTTGTTTCAACCACGCTAATGCACGATTGCTTGCGTCGTATTCAACAGGCAGGGTAATAAAACTAAAAAGCGTTGCCAGGCCCATCAAAATCAAGCCGGCAATAGCAACATACCAACCAAAACCGACTCCAGCAGCGGCACCAAGCATGATTCCGCCAAACACGATCCAGGTAGACATCCCGGAAGTTACGCTCACCACCGGTACCAGTTTAGAACGCATGGTAAGCCATTCATAGGCCTGAGCATGTTGAACCGCATGTCCGCATTCATGAGCAGCTACAGCTGCAGAAGCAGCATTTCTTTGACTGTACACACTTTCACTCAGGTTTACGGTTTTGTTTACCGGATTGTAATGATCAGTGAGCATTCCTGAAGTGGAGACTACCTTTACATCTCTTATTCCGTGGTCGGCCAGCATTTTTTCGGCAATTTCGGCCCCGCTCATCCCATTTCGAAGGTGAACCCTGGAATAGTGTTTAAACTTACTTTTTAACTTGCTGCTCACCAACCAGCTCACTAAGGCAATGGCTCCCAACAAAATATAATAGGTCATCATAGTATTCGCATTTAGATTTTAAAATTACAAATAACATAACAAAAACCCCGCCAATTGCGGCGGGGTAAATTAAACTGACAAAATGTACCTAGTTAAGCCAGAGCCTCTTCCCATCCGAAGGTCTCCACAATTTCCCTGTATGCAATTTCTCCTTCGATGATATTCAACCCCTTATGCAGGGCTTCATCTTCCTCACATGCCTTATACCAGCCTTTATTTGCCAGGGCAAGTACAAAAGGTAGGGTAACGTTGGTCAGGGCCATCGTTGAGGTGTAAGGCACTGCCCCTGGCATATTGGCAACAGAATAATGGACTACATCGTCTATGATATAGATAGGATCTTCATGAGTTGTCGGCTTAGTGGTTTCAACACATCCTCCCTGGTCAACTGCTACATCCACAATGACGGTTCCCGGCCTCATCATCTTCAGCATATCCCTGCTGATCAGGTTAGGTGCTTTCGCTCCTTTCAGCAATACGCCTCCGATAATAAGATCGTGGGATTTGATATGCTTTCGGATATTGAATTCATTTGAAAATTCTGTGACGACATGACTGGGCATCACGTCGTTGATGTAACGAAGGCGTTTCATATTAACGTCCAGAATGGTTACATGGGCCCCTAATCCGGCTGCCATTTTAGCAGCCTGAGTACCTACTACTCCAGCGCCGAGAACAAGAACCTTGCCGGGAGCGACTCCGGGAACACCTCCCAGTAAGACACCCCTGCCTTTTTTAGGTTTCTCCAGGTATTTTGCTCCCTGTTGAATGGCCATTCTCCCTGCAACTTCCGACATGGGGGTTAAAAGAGGCAGTGTCCCATCAGAGTCTTCAACGGTTTCATAGGCTATACAGATTGCTCCACTGGCGAGCATTGCCTTTGTTAATTTTTCACTGGAAGCAAAGTGGAAATAGGTGAAGATGACCTGCCCCTGCCTTATCAGACTATACTCCTGCTCTATAGGCTCCTTGACCTTGACAATCATATCACTCGAAGCATATACCTCATCAATGCTTTCAAGAATAGTAGCCCCTGCGGTCTGATAGTCCTTATCAAAAAATCCACTTCCTTCGCCGGCAGTGGATTGTACAAAAACCTTGTGGTGGTTCTTAACCAGTTCGTAAACACCGGCCGGGGTCATCCCCACCCGACTTTCATTATTTTTAATTTCTTTTGGTACCCCGATAATCATGCCTTTTTGTTTTGTTTGTTCGTTTCCTCAAAATTGGAACTATAAATCTGCTTAGAGAAAAATAATCGATGAAATGCAGGGGTAGATGTTTAAAAATTATTAATTATAAAACAAATACCCCCATTTTTAAGGGGGGTATAGTTGTATAATATAACGTTTTATCTTAAATAATTTAAAATAAAGGGGGGTATAACAATTTATCGTTACACTACTATATTGACGATTTTACCCGGGACTACGATTACCTTTTTGGGTTCCTTCCCTGCTAGTTGTGCCTGTGTTTTTTCATGACTGAGCACTTTGGCCTCTACTTCTTCTTTAGAAAGGCTGAGCGGTAAGGTAAGGGTAAACCGCATTTTACCGTTAAATGAAATAGGGTATTCCTTTTGATCTTCGACGAGATATTTCTCTTCAAATATTGGAAAACTTGCCACACTAACGGAGGTGTTATGACCCGCTTTAGCCCATAACTCTTCAGCCAGGTGCGGGGCATAAGGGGCAATGAGGATGATAAGGGCTTCAAGTATTTGTCTCGAATGGCACTTCTGTGCAGAAAGTTCATTAACACAGATCATAAAAGTAGACACAGATGTATTAAAGCTAAATGCCTCGATATCTTCTGTAACCTTTTTAATGGTCTTGTGTAGGGTTTTTAGAGATTCAGGATTTGGAACAGTCTCAGATAAATAAAACGTTCCTTTTTCATGGGAGTGGAATAAACGCCAGAGTTTCTTCAGGAAGGAATAGACACCGGTTATCCCTGCCGTATTCCAGGGTTTCGATTGTTCCAGAGGTCCAAGAAACATTTCGTAAAGACGTAAAGCATCGGCCCCGTATTCCTGACAAATAGCATCCGGATTTACAACGTTGTATTTGGATTTTGACATTTTCTCTACTTCCCTGCCGACCTGAAAAACTTCTCCGTCCAAAACAAATTCGGCATTTTTAAATTCGGGTCGCCATTTTTTAAAACCCTCTATATCCAGTTCGTCAGAGGCATTTACCAGAGAAACGTCGGCGTGAATCGGGTCCACTTCTTTCCCTTCAATCAAATCTCTGGACAAAAAGCGCTGGGTACCCTTTTCCCTGTAAACAAAGGCACTTGTCCCAAGGATCATTCCTTGATTAATTAGTTTACGGGCATATTCTTCCTTAACTACCCAGCCCTTGTCGAACATAAATTTCTGCCAGAAACGGGAATAGAGCAAATGCCCCGTGGCATGCTCAATTCCCCCAATATACAGGTCTACATCCTCCCAGTAGGAAATCGCTTCTTTAGAAAAAATCTCCTCGTCATTCTCCGGATCCATATATCGATTAAAATACTGGGAACTACCCGCCCATCCGGGCATTGTGTTGAGTTCCAGCGGAAAGACCTGCTTGTGGTCTATAAGATCGTTAGCTACTACTTGCTCTGATTTAGTACACCAGGCCCAGTCAGTTGCATTGCCTAAAGGTGGTTCTCCTGTTTCTGTAGGCAGGTATTTCTCCACTTCGGGTAAAGTTAATGGAAGCCGGGTTTCAGGGATCATGTGAGGAATCCCATTGATGTAGTATACAGGAAAAGGTTCACCCCAGTATCGCTGCCTGCTGAACACCGCATCCCGCAAACGATAGTTTATTTTTCCTTTTCCAATTCCTTTCTCCTCCAGGGCTTTGATAATCCTCGCCGAGGCTTCTTTGTAAGCTAAGCCATTGAGAAAGTCCGAATTAGCAATTATGGTATTCTCTTTGTCCGAGAATGCTTCCTCGGAAATATCAACACCATTGAAGATATTTGGGATAGGGATGTTGAAATGTTTTGCAAAATCGTAATCCCGCTGGTCGCCGCAGGGTACTGACATCACAGCTCCCGTACCGTAGCCCGCCAGGACGTAGTCTCCAATCCAGATGGGTATGGGTTCACCCGTAAACGGATGAAGAACATAGGAGCCTGTGAAAGCCCCGCTTATGGTCTTTACGTCTGCCATCCTGTCCCTTTCGGATCGTTTGGCGGATTTTTCCACATATCGTTCTACTTCTTCTTTCTGGTCCTTCGTGGTTATTTTTTCAACCAGTTCGTGCTCCGGTGCCAGAGTCATAAAGCTTACTCCAAACAGGGTATCGGGCCTTGTGGTGAACACCTCAATAGGGTAAGACGATGTTATCTCGTCACTTTTTGCAGTATAAAAAGTGAGAGAGGCCCCAACGGATCGTCCGATCCAATTGGTTTGTGCATCTTTCAGTGGCTGAGGCCAGTCAATCGTTTCTAGACCATCGAGCAGCCTTTGGGCATAGGCAGTAATTCTCATGCTCCACTGCGTCATTTTCTTCCGTACCACGGGATGTCCACCACGTTCTGAAACGCCATTGATGATCTCGTCATTGGCAAGTACGGTACCCAAAGCCGGGCACCAGTTAACTTCCGTATCGGCAAGATAGGTGAGACGGTATTTTAGAAGGAATTTTTGTTGTTCATCCCTGTCCATCCCGTTCCATTGAGCGGCATCGATCACAGGAGTATCGTCATCACAAACGGCATTAATCCTTTCATTGCCTTCTTTTCCTAATCGCTCTTCGAGCAGACTAATGCTTTCGGCTTTATCCGAATCCTTGTCATACCAGGAATTAAACAATTGAATAAAGATCCACTGTGTCCATTTGTAATAAGAGGGGTCGGAAGTGCGTACCTCCCGGCTCCAGTCGAAAGAAAAGCCAAGTTTGTCTAACTGTTCTCTGTATCTTTTAATATTGGTCTCAGTAGTGATAGCAGGATGTTGTCCTGTTTGAATGGCGTATTGCTCTGCAGGCAAACCAAAAGAATCATACCCCATGGGATGCAGTACGTTATATCCCTGATGTCTTTTATAACGGGCGTAGATATCGCTGGCGATGTACCCCAGTGGGTGACCCACGTGCAGTCCTGCCCCCGAAGGATAGGGAAACATATCCAGGACATAGAATTTCTTCTTGTCTGATTTATTTTCCGCCCTGAATGTCTGATTCTTTGCCCAGTATTCCTGCCACTTGTCTTCAATCCTTCTGAAATCGTAGCTCATCTTTTGATCTTTCTCTTTGTAATGCGGCAAAAATAGGAGTATTAGCTGAAAGGGAAAAGCTATTCCCCACAACAATAATGTGATTCACAAAGACGTTCGATGTTTTGTAGCTATAATGAAGTTGAAAAGCATATTTTTAGGACGGTAAATGAAAAGAATCACGATAATCATTTTTCTTGCCTTTTGTAGTGTCTCTTTAAAAGGAACCGCTCAACTTGGATTTTGCCAGGGAAGTTCGGGAAGCCCCATCTTTACAGAAGATTTTGGGACCGGCACTACAAACGGGCCTGCACTGCCTCCAGGTACTACCACCTATACCTATGTCAATGGCCCCCCTGATGACGGCAGCTACACCATTACAAGCAATACCGCCGGATATTTCGACTGGTTTAATATTCAGGATCACACCCCCGATGACGTAAGCGGAAAAGCTTTTATCGTAAATGCCAGTTTTACTGCAGGCGAATTCTATCGCAGATCTATTAACGGTCTTTGTGAGAACACATCGTATGAATTCTCCTCCTGGCTTCTGAATTTACATCCGAGAACGGGTGTTGGTTGCCCCAACAACGGAATTCCGGTGAATGTCCAATTTCAAATCTGGGACAGCACCGATACCAATTTACTGGCCTCCGGCGATACAGGGGATATTGAAGACAAAACAACCCCTGAATGGGAACAATACGCTTTGCTGTTCACCACCCTCCCGGGACAGTCTTCCGTTATTCTGAAGATGATCAACAATGGAAGTGGAGGATGCGGAAATGATCTTGCCATAGACGATATCGCCTTCAGGTCGTGCGGTGACCTGGTTACTCTCAGCGATACTCAGAATAGAAATTCTATCTTTCAATGTGAAGTAGACGGTCCGGTAGGTAGTCTCACCCTCAGTGCCACACCCGACTTCAGTATTTTCAACAATCATTTTTACCAATGGCAGGAAAGTACGGATAATTCGAGCTGGGTAAATATCCCGGGCGAAACTACTGATACCTATTCCACACCTATATTGACAGACAGTCGATATTACAGGGTTGTTGTATCAGAAGACCTCATCAATATCAACAACAATCTGTGCAATGTTATTTCACAGGTGTTCGAAATTGTATTTGTCCCTACCCCTATACCTCCTTCCAGTATAGGGGATATCCGGATTTGTGAAAATATTGAAAACGGACTCCTTACCGTAAGGGTTCCACCCGGTGTACAGGTAGACTGGTATGATGCCCCAACCGGGGGGACTTTACTCGATACAGATACAATCACATACAGCACCAATATTGCAGGAACTTATTATGCGGAGGCTGTTTCTACCTTAGCCTATTGTCCCTCAATAAACAGGACTCCGGTTACTTTAGAATTTTATCCGCTCCCTGAAGTGAATGATGAGGTTGTTGCCTTTTGTGAAAATGAAGATGTACTGCTGCAAGCAGGGGTATCAGCTTCCCGTTATGAATGGAGTACCGGGGAAACCACCTCGGAAATAACGGTTTCACAACCCGGGCTTTATACTGTGGAAGTCACAGATTCAAATGGGTGTTCCAACATTAAAACAGTTGAAGTACTTCAAATAAATCTACCCATAATTGAAGAAATAAGCACAGTAGACAACAATATTGTTGTAGTTACCTCGAATGGGGGTGCCGTTGAACATTCATTGGATGGACTAAATTTTCAGGATGAGTCGGTCTTTCAAAATATCCCAGGGGGATTATACACAATATCGGTAAGGGGGGATTCGAGTTGCAGTAATGTCACACGGGAATTTTTTCATTTGGTTGTACCCAAATTTTTTACCCCTAACGGAGACGGGATAAACGACTTTTTTGAAGTGGAAGGGATAGGATCCCTCTCTGATTACGAGATCAACCTTTATGATCGTTATGGCAAGTTGATTAAAAATGCATTAGGTGTGCCGTTGAGATGGGATGGAAGTTTTAACTCCCGATTACTCCCCTCAGGAGATTATTGGTTTA
>JABDQK010000016.1 GCA_013042255.1 Flavobacteriaceae bacterium
AAATAGGAGTATGAAAATAATGCCTTTCAAAGACTTTGATTTGATCAAAAATAGGATTTTTTGATGCAGAAGGATTTTCTTTAGTACAGTTTTAATACTTAGTTATTAAAGAAACCTAAGAAACCGCCAACTCCCTGTGGATGGTTTGAGTACGGTCTGGCCCAACAGAAACGATCTGAATAGGCACTTCAAGGGCCTCTTCCAGATATTCGATATAGGTCATCAAATTCTGAGGTAGCTGCTCTTCGGAATTCATTTTTGTGAGATCCTGTTCCCAACCTTTTAATTCTGTATAGATCGGAGTTACATTATTTGCCTCTATATTATAAGGCAGGTGCGTGATCTTTTCTCCCTTGTAATGATAGGCTGTACATACTTTTATAGTATCAAAACCGCTCAGTACATCAGATTTCATCATCATCAGATGTGTGACTCCATTGATCTGAACCGCGTATTTCAAGGCTACAAGATCGAGCCACCCACACCGCCTCGGTCTCCCTGTAGTAGCTCCGAATTCATTTCCAACTTTTCCCATGGTCTCGCCAACTTCATCAAAGAGTTCCGTTGGGAACGGGCCACTTCCCACACGAGTGGTATAGGCCTTAAAAATCCCATATACCTTGTTGATCTTATTGGGGGCAACTCCCAGTCCGGTGCAGGCTCCGGCAGCTGTAGTGTTGGAGGAAGTTACGTAGGGATACGTTCCAAAGTCGATATCGAGCAGGGAACCCTGAGCCCCTTCAGCCAGGATAGATTTCCCTTCTCTCTGTGCCTGGAATAAATATTCTTCACTATCGATAAAAGTGAGTTTCTTCAGGGCTTCCACAGCAGAAAAGAAATCTGCTTCCAATTCCTGTAGGTTATATTGAATATCCACATCGTAAAAATGGATCATCGCTTCGTGCTTATCGGCCAGCTGGCGATATTTATCTTTCCAGTTATTGAGTTCCAGATCTCCGACCCTAAGGCCATTTCTCCCGGTCTTATCCATATAAGTAGGGCCTATTCCCTTGAGGGTAGAACCTATCTTTGCCTTCCCTTTGGCAGCTTCCGAAGCAGCGTCTAACAGCCTGTGTGTTGGTAAAATAAGGTGCGCCTTGCGGGATATCAGCAGGCGGGTCTTGATATCGAGTTCAAACTTCTCAAGATTAGCCAGTTCCTTTCTGAAAATAACGGGATCAATTACCACTCCGTTCCCTACCACATTGGTAGCCTCCTCATGGAAGATTCCTGATGGGATGGTATGTAAAACGTGTTTTAAACCGTCAAATTCGAGTGTATGTCCTGCATTAGGCCCTCCCTGAAATCGGGCTATGATATCGTAATTCTTGGTAAGTACGTCAACAATCTTTCCTTTTCCTTCGTCTCCCCACTGGAGACCTAGTAGTAAATCTACCGCCATGTAACTGTGTATTGTTAGTTTGCTTCTTCGTGTTGGTTTCTGGTACCGTAAAAATAAAGCGAATGATTGTTAATCTTTATATCGAAAACTTCTTCTATTGTTTGTTTGATCGACTGGATGCGCGGATCACAAAACTCAACTACCTCACCTGTATCGGTCAGGATTACATGATCGTGCTGCCGGTCAAAATAAGATTTTTCATACTGAGCCTGATTCTTTCCAAACTGATGTTTGCGCACTAACTTGCACTCTAATAAAAGCTCAATAGTATTGTACAGGGTAGCCCGACTCACCCTGTAATTTTTGTTTTTCATTTTAATATAGAGGGATTCAATATCAAAATGGTTGTCGGTGTCGTAGATTTCCTGCAATATAGCATAGCGCTCAGGGGTCTTTCTGTGGCCGTTGTCCTCCAGAAAGGCCGTGAATACGTTCTTTACAATTTCCTGATCTTTATTTCCCTTCATGCCTGCTTATCCTGCAATACGCTGCAAATGTACAGCTAAAAATGTAAAAACTACAGCCTCAGGACGAGTGAATTAGCGCTTAACTCAATTATGTTCTCGTCACCTTGTCGATCCCCTTTACTTGTTTCAGGTTGTCGATCAATTTTTTCAGAATTGCCTTGTTTTTTACCACAACAGTAATCCTTCCGGAGAAGGTTCCGCCTTCGGTATCAAAATTCAGATTCCGCATGTTTACATGCATGTTATCTGAAATAATCTCTGTAATATCATTTATAAGTCCCAGATTGTCCAATCCGGTGAGTTTGATTTCCGCCGTAAATTCCTCCTGAGTGGAATCGATCCATTTTGCACTGATGATCCTATAGGCGTAATTCGACTGCAATGAGATGGCATTGGGACAGTTTTTCTTGTGCACCTTTATCCCGTCATTCACACTGATAAATCCAAATACTTCGTCCCCGGGGATAGGATTGCAACACTGAGACAATTTGTACTCTAGTTTTTCCTCCTCTTTTCCAAAAACGAGCATGTCGTATTTGGAGGTAATCTCATCTTTGTCAATATCTTCAGGAACCGGTTTTTTCCGCATCCTGTTTTTAAAGAAACTGATAAATGCGTTGTTGTAGGACGATGCAAAATCCTTGATCATCTGGTTGTCTATCGAACCTATGCCTACCCTGTAAAACAGATCAAGACTGGTCTTTAGTTTAAAAAAGACTACCATTTTATTGACAGAATCCTCATTGAGGGTGACTTTCTGGGATTTCAGTTTTCTCCTCAGTATTTCTTTTCCTTCTTCAGCAACCGCTTTCTTCTCATCCCTGAGGGAGGCTCTGATTTTAGAACGTGCCCGCGCCGTCGTGGCATATTCGAGCCAGTTTTGATTGGGTTTTGCGCTGTCTGAAGTGATGATCTCGAGCTGGTCTCCGCTCTTTAATGCTGTGCTGAGGGGTACCAGTTTCCCGTTCACCCTGGCTCCCCTGGTGCGCATCCCCACCTCTGTATGGATATTAAAGGCAAAGTCGATTGGTGTAGCCCCTTTGGGTAGTGAGATCAGCTCACCTTTGGGGGTAAACACAAAGATCTCCTTGGAATATAAATTGAGTTTGAATTCCTCTACAAAGTCGACCGCATTGCCATTCGAATTTTCCAGCGCTTCCTGCAAGCGGTTAAGCCATTCTTCAATTCCCTGCTCTTTCTGTGCGCCGTGTTTGTATTTAAAATGGGCAGCATATCCCTTTTCTGCGATTTCATGCATCCGCTCACTGCGGATCTGAACCTCTACCCATTTCCCCTGAGGCCCCATTACCGTTATATGCAGCGCTTCGTATCCAGTGGACTTCGGAGAGGAAATCCAATCGCGTAATCGTATTGGATTGGGCGTAAAGTGGTCAGTAACAATGGAATAAATTTTCCAGGCAAGGAATTTTTCGTTCTTTTTATCCGACTTATAGATGATTCTGATGGCGAACTTGTCATAGATTTCATCATAAGAGACATTCTGGGCATTCATTTTCTTCCGTATAGAGAAGATGGATTTCATCCTGCCCTTAATAGTGTATTTGAGTTTTTCCTTGTCGAGAGAGTCGCGTATAACTGCAGAAAAGTCTTCAATATATTTCAATTGCTCTTCCTTAGTCTCCTCGATCTTACTCTGTATGTCGTGGTACACCTCCGGTTCTGTATATTTCAGACTGAGGTCTTCCAGTTCGGTCTTGATGTTGTAAAGGCCTATCCTGTGTGCCAGTGGGGCATAAATATAGAGGGTTTCCGATGCCAGCTTTACCTGCTTGTCTTCAGGCATGGCATCCATGGTAAGCATATTGTGGTACCGGTCTGCGATCTTGATGATAATTACCCTGACATCATCGTGGAGGGTAAGGAGCATCTTGCGAAAGTTTTCGGCCTGCTGGGAAATATTGGTGTCTTTCTTTAAATGAGCAATTTTTGTAAGGCCATCTACGATCCGTGCCACCGTTTCACCGAAAAGTCGTTCTATATCATCCAGGGTGTATTCGGTATCTTCCACCACATCATGAAGCAGGGCTGAGGCAATAGAAATGGCGTCCAGTCCAATTTCCGAAGCCACAATTTTGGCTACGGCAATAGGATGGAATACATAGGCCTCCCCCGATTTTCTGCGTTGGTTTTTATGGGCATCTACGGCCACATCAAATGCAGAGCGAATCAGTTTTTTATCCTCAGGAGTAAGGGTCTGATAGCTAATGCGAAGCAATTCCTTGTATTGCCTGGCGATTTCGCGATTTTCCTTGTCGATTACAGTTTCACTCCTCATACTTTAAAATTACCACAATCTTTTCTAGTTAGCAACAAAAATCATGCCCCAAGCCTGCGCACCCGGGCCACGAGTGGAGGATGGGAGTAATGCATGAATACATAGGCGGGGTGGGGTGTGAGGTTGCTGAGGTTGTTGCGGGATAATTTCTTCAGCGAATCGATAAGAGGTTCTGCCGCCAGGGTTTCTTTTGCATAATAGTCTGCCTGGTATTCGAATTGTCTGGACATATAATTCATGGCAAGTCCGGTCAATTGCGAAACCGGGCTATACAACAGACCGAAGCCAATCAGGGCCGCGTGAAAACTGGGTATTTCCACCCCAATAGCTTTTGAGACTTCCGGATGGTTGATAAATAGGGACAAAAGAAAAAGGGTAAATCCCGTAAGCAATAGGGATACTGATAAGTTGGCGATAATATGACGACGTTTGTAATGCCCTACTTCGTGAGCCAGGACGGCAACAATCTCCTCCTCCTCCAGGTCATTGATAAGTGTATCGTAGAGGGTAACCCTTTTCTCCTTACCAAATCCGGAGAAGTAGGCATTGGCCTTGGTCGATCGCTTAGAACCATCGATGACGAAAATGTTTTTCAACTCGAAGCCCACTTTCTGTGCATATGCCTGGATCTTCTCTTTAAGGCTGCCTTCTTCCAGAGGGGTTTGCTTATTAAACAGAGGTACAATGAGTCTGCTATAAAACAGGTTCATAAATACAGTGAATACCGCGATGAGGCCCCAGGCATAAAGCCAGAAATCCGAGCCTGCCCATTGAAAGAACCAGATGACAACAGAGAGGATTCCACCACCCAGAATAGCCAACATCATCCATCCTTTGACCTTATCGAGAAAGAAGAGTTTTTTTGTCGTTTTATTAAAACCGAATTTCTCTTCAATTACAAAGGTTTTGTAATACGAGAAGGGGGTCATCAGCAAGTCGCTTCCCAGCATAATAAATCCGAAGAACAACAGGGCCATGCCAATAGGGTGATCGGTTATTCCCCTCACAATCTGATCTATCCATTGAAAGCCGCCAAAAGCCAGGAAACACAGAATGACCAGCAGGGAAAAGCTCGATGTTAGTAAACCAAAATTGTAATTCGTTTTCTTATAGGCCTGAGACCTGGCGTATTCCTCTGCGTCATAAACATCTTCCAGTTCCGGAGGTACAGGCTTTGAA
>JABDQK010000046.1 GCA_013042255.1 Flavobacteriaceae bacterium
ACATAGGTTTTCGAACCTTCCCGCCTTTATTCTTCAAATATTATATTTGGGAGGAGAAGAAAACATCACAAGATTTTGGGAGCTGCTGAAATTTCGACATTTTTAAAAACCTGGGAAGACCAATGCAATGAGAAGGGAGATCCCGATGTTGCCGAAGGTCAAAAAGCTTATATGCGAAGCCAGTTCGATTTTTACGGACTGAAATCTCCGGTACGAAGGGAAATTCAGAAATCATTGTTTCAGAAACACCTCTTACCTCCCCGAAATGATATACCCACAGTAGTCACCGAGCTCTGGAATAAACCGGAAAGGGAAAATCAATACATGGCTCAGGAATTAGCAAAGAAGTGCCTGAAACCTATTGAAATTGAGGATTACGCCCTCTTCGAGTATATTATAACACATAAATCCTGGTGGGATACCGTAGATTTTATTGCTGCAAATCTTGTAGGACCGTATTTTAAAACCTTTCCCGGACAAAGAGAAAGGATCACAGGGAAATGGCTGTCTACCGATAATATGTGGTTGCAGCGCACTGTACTTCTTTTTCAATTAAAATATAAAGACTCCCTTGACACTGATTTCCTGGCTGATACCATTCACCGTCTTACAGGAAGTGAGGAATTTTTTATCAACAAGGCTATTGGCTGGATCCTACGGGAATACAGCAAAACCAATCCGCAATGGGTCAGACAATTTGTACAGGCTACTCCCTTACATCCGCTGAGTAAGAGGGAAGGGCTGAGACTGATCACCTAAAATAAACCCGTCTTATTAGTGCTATTTAATTGCTCGATGGCGCAACCTTTTTTACCAGCCTGCCGACGGTAAGGCCCTGAACCATTATTGAAAAAACGACTACCACATAGGTGATAAGCAGGAAAAGATCCCTGTTCATGGCTTCGGTAAGACCCAATGCCAGCGCGATGGAGATAGCCCCTCTGAGGCCGCCCCAGGTCATGATAATGTCTGTTCTTGGGACAAATTCGAGTTTCCTTTTAAAAAAGGTGATCGGAAGCAGTAGAGATATGTATCGACAAATTAGTACAACAGGAATCGCAATAAGCCCGGCGATAAGATAATCTGGTGTATAAGTGAGAACCAGTATCTCCATCCCCAAAAGAACAAATAACAAGGTGTTAAGGAGGATATCAATCAATTCCCAGAACTTATCGACATAGATTATAGTGCTTTCAGACATTGCACTTTCTCTCAAGCGATCATTCCCGATAAGTAATCCGGCTACTACCATAGCCAGAGGCGCAGATACATGAAGCTTATGAGCGATCACTGTACCTGTCATTACAGTAGCCAGGGTAATAATTACCTCTATATCATAGTCGTCAATAGTCCTCATCAGTCTGTAGGTCACCCAACCCAGCAACAAGCCCAGGACAACTCCCCCCAAAACCTCAATCCCAAACAATTCAACAACGCTCCAGGCTGAAACAGCCTCTTCAGACGGACTGGCTATTTCGAATAGCGTAAGAAATACCACCACTCCTACCCCGTCATTGAACAGGGATTCACCAACAATTTTGGTCTCCAACTTTTTCGGCACCCCCGCCTGTTTCAGAATTCCAAGAACTGCAATTGGATCTGTAGGAGAGATCAATGCGCCAAAGAGTAAACACTGAATGTAGGGAACATTCATGCCCATCATCATCAGGATATAATACACCAAAGTCCCAACCAGGAAGGTGGAGGTAATCACCCCCAGGGTAGAAAAGCTCAGGATGGGCCACCTGTGTTTCCTCAGTTGCTCAAAATCGGTATGCATAGCCCCGGCAAAAAGGAGGAAACTCAGCATAACATCCAGCAATACCGTCTTAAAGTCGATCTGCGATAAGATATACCGTTCTGCATTGAGTAAGGTAGGATCCACATAACTCAGGGCAAATACGGCCAGGGTAAAGATGATGGTGATAAACATCAGGCCTATGGTATTAGGCATTTTCAGAAATCTGACATTGATATAGCCGAAGACGGCTGATAAGAAAACAAGAATAGCCGTAATTGTAAATAGATCCATCTGCATCTGCCAAATGTAATCGTCCTTCGGGATATGACAAAAACACCTAAGGAATTTTTCCTATGTTATAACTAAAATCACTGGTAGACAAACCCAATGATGTGAGTGGCACGAAAGGCTAAAAACTATTGACTATTGAATTTGATTATTGCCGATTAATTCCGACCTTCAGATAGTGTAAACATATTCATTTTAAGGTCCTATTGTAGTGTGTTTACCGTGAGATTAGAACAAATGTATTGTAAGCTGATAACTGAGTTTGGTTTATTCGTATTATGAATTTCATAGACTATTATAAAATACTGGGCGTATCGAAAAATGCTAGTCAGGCCGACATAAAAAAAGCCTACAGGAAATTAGCCCGTAAGTACCATCCGGACGTCAATCCCGGGGATAAGGAAGCAGAGAGGAAGTTTAAAGAAATTAACGAGGCACATGAAGTGCTGAGCAATAGTGAAAACAGGGCAAAGTACGATGAATACGGTAAAGACTGGCAACACGCTGAAGCCTTTGAAAAAGCAAAGCAGGAACAAGCCAGGTACCAGAGTAGTCAGGCTACCCATGAGTCTTTTTCAGAAGATGATTTTTCCGATTTTTTTAGTGCGATGTTTGGGGGCAAGACAGGCAGACGCAGCAGTAGTATGCAATTTCGAGGACAGGATCTCAATGCCGAGCTGGAACTTTCGCTGGAAGATGTCTACAGAACCCATAAACGAACCCTTACGGTAAATGAGAGGAAGATTCGGCTTACCATCCCTGCCGGGGTGCGGAATGGGCAGGTGATTAAGATCAAAAACCATGGTGCCGAAGGGATCAATGGTGGCCCCAGGGGAGATCTCCACATCAGGTTTTCAATTTGGAACAATACAAAATTCAGACGGGATGGAGACAATCTTTACACTACGGTAAAGCTCGATCTATACAAGGCCCTCTTGGGAGGTGAGATCCTGGTCAATACATTTGACGGGAAGGTAAAATTGAATGTTAAACCCGAGACTCCCAATGGAACCCAGGTAAAACTTAAAGGTAAGGGGTTTCCTGTTTACAAGAAGGAAGGTAAATACGGTGACTTGTTTATCACTTATGAAATTCAACTCCCTGAGAATTTAAGTTCCAGGGAAAAGAATTTATTTGAAGAACTCGCTAAACTAAGATCATGATGAATCCAAAAGACTTTTTCCCGGTTGGCAAACTTTGTGAACTTTACGATCTCGAATATTCCTTTTTTCAGGAAATGCATGAGTTTGGCCTTATAGAATTAGAAGTATATAGTGATGAGCGATTTATTCATCAGGATGCCCTTTACATGTTAGAGAAAATCATTCGTATTCATCGTGATTTGCATATTAATCTGGAAGGTATCGATGTGGTCATGAACATGCTGAGACGACAGGAAATGTTAGAAGAGGAATTGCTGCAACTTAAAAATAAATTAAGGAGATATGACGATTCGGTCTAGTTTGCCTGGTGATCAACCCAGGTCCTTTTTGTCCATCTGAAACACATATAAACCGGCTATCAAAAAGCCACTGTACCTTTTGATTTTAAAACTATGGATTTGATTTTTCTCACTGGCTTTCACACTTCTATCACCCTGATATGTATCGTAGGGCTTGCCGTAGTTGTTTCTGGATTCCTGTTAAAAAAGATAAAGCAGCCCACCCTCATAGCGTACATCCTCCTGGGGGTATTGATAGGGCAATACGGTTTCGATCTAATTGGGGATGAGACTAACATCAGATACATTGGTGAACTGGGGATCATACTTTTATTTTTCTTTATCGGGATGGAGATCGATCTGTATTCCTTTGTAGGCAACTGGCGTCTGGCCCTATTCGGGACGCTGGGACAATTCCTTCTCAGTATTGGAGCTGTTTGGGGTATTGGCTTACTTTTTGGATGGGAGACCACCCGGATTTTAGTACTGGGCTTTGTCATTGCCTTGTCTAGTTCCGCAGTCATCTTTAAGTTGCTTGAGGACAAGAATCTATTAGACAAAAAAATAGGACAGAACGTTTCCAGTATACTACTGGCCCAGGATATTGCTATCGCCCCTATCCTAATCCTTATTTCGATTTTCGGCGGGGAGGACACCTCTACAGAATCAATTCTTTTGAAGATCATTGGCGGTATTTTGATCATTTCTACCATTATTTACATCTATGTGAAAAAAGAAATCACCTGGTTACCCTTTAGAAAGTCGATCATGAAGGACCATGAATTACAGGTGTTTCTGGCCCTGTTCTTTTGTTTTGCCGGAGCTGTAATTGCAGGGATGTTTGGAATATCAGAAGCCCTGGGAGCATTTGTAGGCGGACTCATAATGCATGCGGGGAAGGCAACACGATGGATCCATGATGCCATTCATTCCTTCAGGATCCTTTTTGTGGCTGTTTTCTTTATCAGTATAGGCGCACAGATTAACATAACCTTCCTGCTCGACAATCTTCTCCCGCTGGGATTGGTCCTCGTAGCTGTTTTTGGACTTAATCATGCCATAAATACTCTTATTTTAAAAATGTACAACAACTCGTGGAGGGAAGCTATTTTTGGAGGTGCAATGCTGGCACAGATAGGGGAATTGAGTTTCCTGATATGCATAACTGCACTAAACCTTGAGATACTTACAGATTACGCATATGATTTTACGATATCCCTGATCTCACTTACCATTGGGATTAGTCCGTTTTGGATTCTTTTGACAGAAAAGATCAGTGCAAGAAAAAAGGAAATCGCTGCCTAAAATGGTATTTTAAGCTCCGGAAGTGGAAGGAAGAAGCATTATTTATGCACGAATATGAATAATAATTTAAAGAAAGAGGATCATTATCTAGGTCGTAGTGGATGGCTAAGGGCATCAATCCTCGGTGCCAACGATGGAATTTTATCTACTGCAAGTCTTATTATTGGAGTGGCTGCTGCAAACGTAAGCCGAGAGCCCATTGTCCTGGCCGGTGTAGCCGGACTGGTGGCAGGTGCCCTGTCCATGGCTGCCGGGGAATACGTTTCGGTAAGTTCACAAACCGATATAGAAACCTCGGACCTTGCCAGAGAGGAAAAAGAACTCAGGGAAATGCCGCAGGAGGAATTGAAGGAACTCGCTGATATTTATGAAACAAGGGGTCTGCGCCCCGAACTGGCGATGCGTGTAGCCAAAGAAATGACTGAACACGATGCCCTTGGCGCTCATGCAAGGGATGAACTTGGAATCAGTAGTTTAACCAGGGCCAGACCATTGCAGGCGGCATTTGCCTCTGGGGCATCTTTTATTTTAGGCGGATTGCTTCCAGTATTTGCTTCGATACTCCTACCCTTAAAATATATGATCTACTGGCAATATGTCTTAACAACCATATTCCTTATCATCCTGGGAGCATACGCGGCAAAAGCGGGAGGATCGAGTGTTAAAAAAGCGGTGTTGCGTATCACTTTCTGGGGAACTATTGCCATGGGGGTGACGGCCTATATTGGCCACCTATTTGGTGTATCCCTTGGCTAGGGAATTGTAAAGAGGCATTTTTCTTCAGGCAAATATCAAATTAGTAGCTTGTAAGAATCAAACCAAAAGAAGGTAAAACAAATAATCTCAAAAGCAACTCAATGACTATGGCTCGATTTATTAAAAAAGGGAAGCAGGAAATTGGGCTCTCACCTGATGAGCTTAGGTTCAGAGGCAAAAAGAAAGCTAATGAGGTCCTGCTCCGAATTATCGATTTTGATGAAAATACTCTCGAAGAAGATGCGCTCAACCTAGTCCGCGATGTGCTTAAATACAAAGAAAAAGATACGGTCACCTGGTTGAATGTTGACGGACTGCACAATGCCGCTATTATGAAGGAGATTGCCGAGACATTTGATCTCGAAACACTGGTTCTTGCAGAAGTTATGCATACCCAGGCAAGACCCAGAGTGATTGAATACGACAATTGTATTCTTATCAGTATCAAAATGCTGCAACAAAATGAGGAATCACATCAGATTAGTGTAGAAAATCTCAGTATAATTTTAACGGATTCAGTCCTTATCTCATTTCAGGAAAAACGAGGTGATGTTTTTGAACCCGTGAGGGAAAGAATCAGAAAACAAAAGAAGAGGATAAGACATGGGGGAATTGATTACCTGACTTTTGCCCTGCTTGATATCGTGATCGACAATTATCTCTATGTACTCAGTGTACTGGGGGAGAAGATAGAAACTCTGGAAGATAACCTATTGGTAAATCCCAACGAGGTGGTGATCAATGAGATCAATAATTACAAACGAGAACTGAATTTCCTGCGCAAGAGTATAAAACCTGCAAAGGAAATGATATTTGCCCTTGCCAAAATGGAATCTGAATTTATCGATGAAGCTACCTATGTACATTTTAAGGAGTTGGAGGATAATATCAGTCAGGCTAATGAGGTATCAGATAGCTACAGGGAAATCCTATCTGATCAGTTGAATATCTATCACACTACTATCAGCAGCAAACTAAACGATGTGATGAAGTTCCTCACCGTATTTTCGGTCATCTTTATACCTCTAACTTTTATTGCCGGTATATACGGAACCAATTTTGATGTCCTTCCGGAGCTTCACTATAAGTACAGTTATTTTATTATGTTGGCTGTCATGGTCGTTATTGCCTTAGGGATGCTGCTATATTTTAAGCGAAATAAATGGCTTTAATATAAGAATCCGGCAGGCTAGTATTTGAGATTTTCAAAAGAATTCAAAACCAGGGTAATGAACAATTCAACTTCAGAGATTATTGGTAACCGCTATGTACTGGCCGTAAAGGATCTGCCGGTTTCAGCGAAATATTACCAGGAAAAATTAGGACTTAAAAGCGTCTGGCATGGAGAAGGCTGGCATTTTTTAAAACGCGATTCCTTTATTGTCATGCTCGGGGAATGTCCGGACGATCGGTCGGCCTTTGAGACGAAGAATCATTCCTATTTTGCATACATCGATGTGGAGGGCATTGATCAACTTCACGGTGAATACCTCAAAGCAGGCGTAGACATTATCTATCCGCTCAAAGATAAGCCCTGGGAACAGCGAGAATTTGGAATACAAACCGTTGACGGCCACAGGATCATGTTTGGGCAGAAAATTTGATCCAGACAAAAAAACCGCCGATATACGAGATACCGGCGGCTCCACTAAAAATAACCAACCAAACAACTAACTTTTATCAGTAAGCTACATTACGGGTAAAACCACTGTATCTACTACATGTATAACCCCATTAGACTGATTGACATCACTAATGGATACCGTGGAAATATTTCCCGAAACATCCTTCAATTGCACTTTTTTTCCTTTTAACATTGCGGTTATCATAGCGCCATTAACCGTTGAAAATGTAGCCTTACCATTTCCTTTCTTAATCGCTTCAGCAATATCTGATGCGCTGTATTTGCCAGCGAGAACGTGATAAGTGAGAACTGCCTGAAGAGTGGGTTTGTTTTGAGGCTCCAATAAAGAGCTCACCGTACCCTCGGGTAACTTCTCAAATGCTTTATTTGTTGGGGCAAACACAGTAAACGGGCCATCACCCTGGAGGGTTTCCACCAATCCGGCCGCTTTAACCGCTGCAACTAAAGTTGTGTGATCCTTTGAATTCACAGCATTGGAAACGATATCCTTACTGGGATACATAGCGGCACCGCCTACCATTTTTGTATTCCCATCCATTTTGGCCTGTTGTCCTGTCAGGGAACTGGCAGATAATACTAAAACAGCCAGGGCTGCTAATTGATACATTTTAAAGATTTTCATGATAATTTGTTTAAATTTAGAATTCACCTTACCTACGGAAACAAGATGTCATGGTTTGGTATTTTTATCAGTTTTATAAATTTTTAACATAATTAGTCGGGTCATCCCTTTATACAGGAAGAATGAAGAAATCAGATCCCCCTATTATAATCAAGGTAAACTTTGACAAAGGTGCGGGTATAGTATGGAATGCCCTTACTCAGCTTTCTGAAATGAAGAAGTGGTACTTTGAAGTCCTGGAAGCATTTGAAGCCCGTGAGGGGTTTACAACTTCTTTTAAAGTTTCTTCTGAAGAACGCGTATTTACGCATCAATGGAAGGTTATTGAGGTAATACCCGGACAAAAAATTACGTACAGCTGGCAATTTGAAGAATATCCCGGAGCATCTACCTCAACTTTTGAGATTTCCGGAGACGATCATAAAACTGAATTAACCCTTACCGTTCTGGTGCAGGAAGACTTCCCCTCAGGAATTCCCGAATTCAAAAGGGAAAGCTGTATTGGGGGGTGGGACTACTTCCTAAAGGGTAATTTAAAAGACTATCTTTCTGCCTAATCAGCATTTCACCTAATGCAGAAGAAAAAAGTCCTGCCCATCATTGTATTGTCTCAGTTTTTCTGTACCTCCCTCTGGTTTGCAGGAAACGGGGTTCTGGACGAGCTAATTTCTGATTATAATCTAAAAATACAGGCCCTGGGGCATCTTGTTTCGGCGGTACAATTCGGCTTTATCCTGGGGACACTCGTTTTTGCCACTTTGACGATTGCAGACCGTTACTCACCATCAAAGGTGTTTTTTACTTCCGCTGTGATAGCTGCCATTTTTAACCTCGGCATGCTCTGGGAGGGAAATACCCTTTTAACCCTGGTAGGGTCGAGGTTTTTGACAGGTTTTTTTCTTGCCGGAATTTATCCGGTAGGGATGAAAATCGCGGCTGACTATTTTAAAGAAGGCCTCGGAAGATCCCTGTCCTTTTTAGTGGGTGCCCTTGTTCTGGGCACTGCCCTTCCACATCTCCTGGCAGACAGTTCCCTTTTTACTCAATGGAAATGGGTGATTATCAGTACAAGCTTGTTCTCCTTTGCTGGTGGAGTTCTCGTTGTTTTTAATTTATCAGACGGACCTTACAGGAAATCGGCACAACAACTGAAATTACAGGCAGCTTTTACCATCTTTCAAAATCAACAATTGAAAAAGGCAGCCTTAGGTTATTTTGGCCATATGTGGGAACTCTATGCCTTCTGGGCTTTTGTACCTGTTATGATTAAGACCTATCAGGACCTTCATCAGGTTATTCTGCCTATCTCACTCTGGTCCTTCATAATAATCGCAATTGGAAGTGTTGGATGTGTTATAGGGGGGATTTGTTCCGAATATTTCGGATTGAAAAGAATAGCATCCTGGTCGCTTTTTATATCCTGTTTATGTTGCCTTCTTTCGCCCATGTTCTTTTATCAGCCCTATACCTCTGTATTCCTGATTTTTCTTTTAATATGGGGAATGACGGTGATTGCAGATTCTCCTCTGTTTTCTACTCTGGTGGCCAACCACGCTGATGGGCCGTTAAAAGGATCGGCTCTGACCCTGGTTAATTGCATCGGGTTCGCCATTACCATTTTGAGCATTCAATTACTCAACAGTTTTCAGAGTTCGTATCCTCTTACGTGGATCTACATGATTCTTGGGATAGGTCCGATTGTAGGTTTATGGGCCCTGAATAAAAAATAAAATCCTTTTCCTGCTTGCTGAAAAGTTTTAATTTAGAGGTACTCCAACTGATGTAAGAATACCAGAAAATAAATACAGGAAATGAAGAAAATTATCCTTCTACTCATGATTTGTCTGTTCAGCACCATGTGTAGGACAAAGAACTCCGAAAATACCGTTACAGAACCTACAGGCACTGAAAACCTTGCATACAAATGGGGCCAGTTAACCCTGGAGGCAACTGCTCTTGATACGGAACGATTTAACCCCAGGCCGACGATCACATCGAGATATCTGGGCCTGATATGGACTGCCGTATTCGATGCCTGGAGCAGATTCGATGAAAAAGCCATTCCGGTGTATTTAAGTGAAGTTTCCAGAAGGCCTCAGAAAGAACACACCTTAGAAAATAAGCAAATCGCTATCAGCTATGCCGCTTATCGGGCAATGAGTGAGCTTTACTATTCGGATAAGGAGCTTTTTACAGATTTCATGAAAGAGCTGGGGCTAGACCCTTACAATAATACACTAGACCCCACCACTCCCGAAGGAATCGGAAACCTGGCAGCAAAAGCAGTAATCGAAGCCAGACACGGAGATGGCGCTAACCAGTACGGAGAGGAAGAAGGGTCTCAAAATAAACCATACCACAATTATATCGGGTATGAACCCGTCAACTCAGCAGATGAGAACGTGGATCCCAACAGGTGGCAACCTAAA
>JABDQK010000055.1 GCA_013042255.1 Flavobacteriaceae bacterium
TTCTGAATTCAAAAGCCTGGGCCGCCGTGAGTAATTCGATGGCGAGAATCTTTTCCACATTTTCAATTACCTGTAAGGCTTTCCTGCCCGAAATGGAACCCATACTTACGTGGTCTTCCTGTCCGAGGGAAGTAGGAATGCTATCAGCGCTTGCCGGGAAACACAAAACTTTATTCTCACTGGCCAGGGCTGCAGATGTATATTGCAAGATCATGTATCCCGAATTAATACCGGTTTCCTTCATAAGCAGTTTCGGGATTCCCGGACTGTTTCCCTCAAGGGCGAGGTAGACTCTCCGGTCAGAAATATTGCCCAACTCAGAAGCTGCAAGGCAGGCATAATCAAGAGCCATAGCCAAAGGTTGTCCATGAAAGTTTCCTCCGCTAATTGTAAGGTCCTTATCTATGATAACAGGGTTGTCCGTAACCGAATTCAATTCTACCTCAAGCAGCTCTTTTAAGTGCAGCCATGCATTTCTTGATGCCCCGTGAACCTGAGGAATGCACCTCAGGGAATATGGATCCTGTACCCGTTCACAATCGATATGATCCTCCATGATCTCCGATCCTTCAAGCAGGGATTTTACCCGTTTCGCTACATGCTGAGTTCCTTTATAAGGGCGAAGAGAATGAAGTTCGCTGTAAAATGGTTTGATGGATCCCTGAAGCCCTTCGATCATCATCGCTCCGATAATATCAGCATGGGTAAGACAATTGTAGAAAACATCAAGGACCTTAACAGCATGTGCTGCAATAAACTGGGTTCCGTTAATGAGTGCCAGCCCTTCCTTCGGGCCCAGTTCAATTGGTGCCATTCCAGTTTTATCAAATAATTCTGCCCCCGAGATTAACTCTCCTTTGTAATCTACTTTTCCCAGTCCCAATAAGGGTAGAAAAAGATGTGACAAGGGAGCAAGATCTCCTGATGCTCCGACAGAACCTTTTGAAGGCACTATGGGAATAGCCCCAGATTCAAGATGCCAGATCAGTCTTTTTAAGGTATTCTCAGAAATTCCCGAAAACCCTTTAGCCAGGGAATGAATTTTAAGTACCAGCATGAGTTTTGCCAACTCAATTTCAATAGGATCCCCAACCCCAACGCTGTGGCTTTGTAAAATATTTTTTTGCAGGATCTGGGTTTCTTCCCTGGAAATACTAGTAGTACAAAGGGGTCCGAAACCCGTATTGATCCCGTAGACAGGGTGCCCCTTGTCTACGATCGCCTGAACCACCTCATGACTCTCCCTAATCCTTTTCCATACGGGCTCACTTACTATTCCTTTGGTATCGCCTCTGGCCAGGGAAAGTGCTATACCAGTGGTAAGATAATCTTCGCCAAACTGAAATGATGGTCGTTTGTTCACTAAACTATATAATTTGATTACCCTAAATGTATTCATTAAGTTTGAGATGAACCAGAAAATGAACCAGACACTCAGCTCTGATCTGGCCTAACAATTATAAATCTCACAATCAATATGATCTTTGACCTTATTAAGAACCGGAGAGCCATATTTCCGGCACAATACAATGATAAACCCATTGAAAGGGAAGTCATTGAACGAATCCTAGAAGCTGCTAATTGGGCACCTACACACAGAAAAACTGAACCCTGGCGTTTTAAGGTGCTGACAGGCGCATCAAAAGAAAGCCTGGGGTATTTTCTATCGGCGAAATATGAGGAAACCGATCCCAGGCCCAAGGAAGTAAAAGCCAAAAAAATACGCGAAAAACCAAAAGCGTCGGCAGTTGTGATCGCCATATGTATGCAACGCGATCCTGAAGAACGCCTCCCTGAATGGGAAGAGATTGCTGCAACCGCAATGGCTGTTCAGAATATGTGGCTCTGTTGCACTTCTTTAAAGATAGGTGCCTATTGGAGTTCCCCTTCGCTGATCAGGTATATGGATGAATTTTTCCCCTTGGAAAAAGGTGAGAAATGCCTTGGCTTTTTTTATATGGGGCATTACGATGAGGAACCAGAACCGGGGATCCGAAATCCAGTAGAGGAGAAAACGGTCTGGCTGAATTAAATAATTCCCTTTAATTGTTAAAATAAGGAAACAAGGCCGACCTGTATTCCCAGGCTGTGGAGATAAAAAGCCCTAGGAATATAATGGTAACCACAAATTTTAAAAAGGTTCCCGTTAAAAATCCAATAAACGAACCAAAAGCGGCTTTTAAGGCCGATTGCTGATCGGCTTTATTGAGTAATTCGCCCAGGAACGCTCCTACAAAAGGCCAAATGATGATACCCAGGATTCCCAGGACTGGAAATACGATGGCAACTACCAAACCCAGCGTTGTACCTATCATTCCCGCTCGTGTTCCTCCAAATTTCCTCGTCCCCATCGCCGGGATAATGTAATCCATGGCAAAAACAAGCAAGGCAATCATCAGGGTAATGCCGAGGAACCACCAGTCATTAGGCACGGCTTTGGTCAGATACAACAAAAACAGACCTAACCAGCTTACGGGTGTTCCGGGTAGAAC
>JABDQK010000057.1 GCA_013042255.1 Flavobacteriaceae bacterium
GAGGTAAACACGATCCAATTCCCATCCGGGGACCAGGAGGGTTGCGCCTCGGTAAAATCATTATCTGTGAGCCTTCTGGGGGTACCATTGGGAAAGTCCATCACATATAATCTGTTCAAAGCGGTAAACGCCAGTTTCTTTCCATCAGGGGAAGGTTTTGCATCTCGAATCTGGGTGACCAGAGCTTGTTGAGTATCTTCAATGGGATATTGGAACTTAAGCCTGGGACCCAGGTCTAAATTTACATCAGCAGAAAAAGGAATCTCGGTTGCCAAATTGTTCTCAATGTCGATGGCAAATATCTTTCCCCCGTATGACGCAACCAGCTTTTTGCTATCCGGAGTAAAAGACATGGCAGGCAGGACGCCCAAAGGTGCGATAGACTCCTGTTCATCTCGCTGAACCGGATACGCCAGCCATCGTTCCTTTCCTGTTTTCAGATTGCGTAATACGAGTCCGGTTTGGGCTTCAAATCTGCTACCAAATACCAACCACTGCCCATCAGGGGAAAGGGTTGGGGTAAATGCAGAACCGTATCTGGAGGTGATTACATCCATCTCCCCATCTTCCATATCGTAGGTTCCCAGTTGGTATTGCGGTAATTGTGCATTGTAATTCCAGGCATTCCTCCTTTGTGAAAAATATAGGAGTTTTCCATCTGCACTAAAAGCAGGATCAATAACTTTCAGGTTTTTTGGTTCGCTTATCAGGGCGCTTCCTGATCCTCCTTCCCTGTGATATATCTGTAGTTTAATATTTCTTCTCCCCTTGGCACCCACAATATACTCCCCATCAGGGGTCCACTCTGCTGAGAAAAAGTTGTGCTTACTTTCTTTACTGACCTGTTTTTCTTCCTTATCTGATAGGCTTAGCGTCCAGATATTGTCTGAACCACTTTTGTCGGAAATAAAAGCAATCGACTTGCCGTCCGGGCTAAACCTGGGATGAACATCATAGGCAAGACCTGAAGTTAAAGCAGTAGCCTTTCCTCCCGTAATGGGGATGGAATAGATATCTCCCATAAGATCAAAGACAATGGTCTTTCCGTCAGGACTAACATCCAGAGAAATCCAGGTGCCCTGACTCGTAGTAAAATTGATACTGCGTTCGGGCTCCAGGGGTAGTTCCTTTGTTGCTTTTTTAAGCGAATCGGGTGTTGATAGGCTATCCTGGGGATATAAAAGATGAGATTGAAAAACAAAAATACTCAGGCAGAGTATCAGAATATACTTAGGTCGAATCATTAGGAGTTATTATTGTTTAGACTCCTAATATAGAGAATATTGACGGGATGAATGTGATAAAAATTGAGTGTCTTCAGGAACTACTCTTCTTCGGCTTCGGCCTCCTTTTCATCGGCCTCGAAATCGGTGATCCCGTTTTTGTGCAGCAGGTTGTACCACTGGATTACTTTTTTGATATCGCTGGGATATACCCTTTCCTCATCGTAATCAGGAACTACCTCAAAAAAATACTCCTCTAGTTTGAGTTTGTCTTCCTTGTGGCCGATAGCTGTGGTGCCTCCGTTTTCCTTTTCCTGGATCTTCTTAAATACGGATTTTAGGGGCAATTCTTCCTTCAGGGTAAAAATAGCAATTTCAGACAGCACACTCACATTGTTGGTCATACCAACTGTGACCCTCTTCCCGTCAAGTAGCGACTCAGCAACAAAACCGGTTCTTGTTTGTGTTAGTAATTTAAACAGTCCGGGTCTGCCCCCGATGGATAATATTTTGTCCAAACTCATTGAATTTCTTTTTCTAGGCGGCAAATATGTAAAATTAAACCGAAAACCACAGGACTACCTGCCTTTTTTTAACAAAGGGAATCGCATTTTGTAATCAACCTGTATTTTCCCTTTCGATATATTGTTTAGTTTTCCCTTCAGCAATCTTTTTTTCAGGCTTGAAACCTTGTCGGTAAAAAGAATGCCCTGGATATGATCGTATTCGTGTTGGATAACTCTGGCCAGGATACCGTCAAAGGATTCGGTATGTTCTTTAAAATTTTCATCCTGGTAGCGCAAGGTAATTGTGTCATTTCGGGTAACATCTTCCCTGATGTCGGGTATGCTCAGGCAACCTTCATTAAACGGCCATAGCTCACCGGTCTCCTCGAGCATCTCAGCATTGATAAAGACACTTTTAAAGTCCTTGAGTTTTCTTTGCTCCGCATCAGTAAGCTCATCATCTTCGGCAAAAGGGGAAGTATCGACTAAAAACAACCTGATGGGCAGGCCAATCTGTGGTGCTGCCAGGCCCACTCCGTTGGCATTGTACATGGTCTCCCACATATTTTCAATCAGTGTCTTAAGCCCTTCGTAATCCTCCTCTATTTCAGCACCTACTTTTCTCAGTACCGGATCGCCATAAGCGACAATAGGTAAAATCATATATTCAATACTATTACATTCCGCGTTCAGTGACGCCTTATTTTTTTCTTTCCAGATAACCCTGCAAAATGAGAGTTGCACTCACCTCGTCAATAACCCCTTTTTCCCTTCTGTCCTTTTTCTTTACTCCTGAGGCGATAAGGCTTTCGAGAGCCAGTTTAGAGGTGAAGCGCTCGTCCTGCCTGTGCACCGGGATATCCGGAAATGCACTTTTTAACTTCACCAAAAATTTCTGGATCAGGGGTTCGGCTTCTGAATGCATATGATTCATTTGCCGGGGTTCTCCTATCACGATTTCAGAAATGGGCTCTTCCTTAATGTATGCTATTAAAAAAGGAATCAGTTCCGAGCTTTGCACAGTTGTAAGTCCGGAAGCTATAAGCTGTAGCGGATCCGTAACCGCTATTCCCGTCCTTACTTTTCCATAGTCCAAGGCTAAAATCCGACCCAATTCAATTAATTTTTGCAAAAGTACAGGATAAATTGTTATTCCTGTAAAAATGGGCCTTATAATCCGCCCCTACCCATTATATTTGCCCAAAATTTTCCGATCCATGAAGGAGTTGAAGAATACTATAGAAAAGGCCTGGGAACAGCGCGATTTATTAAATGAAATTGAGACGCAGACATCGATCCGAAAAGTAGTGGATTTGATCGATTCAGGAAAGCTCAGATGTGCCGAACCCACAGACAAGGGCTGGCAGATTAACGAATGGGTTAAAAAAGCAGTGGTACTCTACTTTCCAATCCAGAAAATGGTCACCCAGGAAGTTGGGATTTTTGAATACCATGATAAGATTCCCCTGAAAAAAGGGTATAAGGAAAAAGGAATAAGGGTAGTTCCTCATGCAGTTGCCAGACATGGGGCTTACATTGCCCCGGGCACTATTCTGATGCCCAGTTATGTAAATATCGGAGCCTATGTGGATACAGGGACTATGGTTGACACCTGGGCCACTGTGGGGAGTTGCGCTCAGATCGGCAAAAATGTCCACCTAAGCGGAGGGGTTGGCATTGGTGGAGTATTAGAACCCCTGCAGGCATCTCCGGTAATCATAGAGGACAATGCATTTGTAGGAAGTCGATGTATCGTTGTTGAAGGCGTGAAGGTTGAACAGGAAGCAGTACTGGGTGCCAACGTAGTTTTAACAGCCTCTACCAAGATTATCGATGTAACAGGATCATCCCCTGTTGAGATGAAAGGTAGGGTTCCGGCCCGTTCAGTTGTTATACCAGGGAGCTACACCAAGAAATTTCCAGCAGGAAATTATCAGGTGCCTTGTGCCCTTATCATCGGGAAACGAAAGCCGAGTACGGATTTAAAAACTTCCCTCAATGATGCCCTGCGGGAATATAATGTAGCTGTATAATTTGTAGGAATTTTTCTCCTGAAGGCAATTTTATGACGATTTTATTGTTATAACTTTGCATTTAAAATCAAGTATCACGGTTACTCCGAAAGTATGAACATCGACAACAAGAAAATATCGGCTCTGATTATTACCTACAATGAAATAGGGTATATTGAGGCTTGTATCGATTCAGTCTCATTCGCAGATGAGATCCTGGTTGTTGATTCATACAGTACAGACGGGACTTATGAATATTTGCTGCAGCACCCTAAAGTAAAGGTAGTTCAGCACCCCTTCACCAATTTTACCTTGCAAAAAACTTTTGCCCTTTCGCAGGCAACATACAATTGGATCCTCTTTCTCGATGCCGATGAAATAGTACCGGCAGGCCTAAGAAAAGAGATAGAAGAAACTGTGAAACAGGAATCTCCACATGCAGCTTATTGGTTCTATCGCAAATTTATGTTTGAGAGAAAGGCCCTTAAGTTCAGCGGATGGCAAACCGATAAAAATTATCGTCTTTTCCAGAAAGACAAAGCCAAATTCTCCGACAAAAAGATTGTGCACGAAACCCTGGAAGTGGATGGGACATCAGGTATACTCAATGAGAAACTGATCCACTACTGCTATAAGAATTATGAAGATTATAAGGGGAAAATGCTAAGATACGGGCAGTTGAAAGCCAAAGAAGATTTCTACAGGGAAAAAAGTTTCAACTACTTTAGTTATTTCCTTAAACCTGCCTGGAAATTTTTTAATCACTACATACTTCGTCTGGGTATCCTTGACGGGAAGAAAGGTGTAACCATCTGCTATCTCAATGCCCTGGGTGTACTAGAGCGTTTCCGTGAATTAAAACGCCTGGAGCGAAAAAATGCCCTGGCCTATTACTTGCTGATGCCATAGTGCGTCCACACCAACTTTTTATTTCGGGTTTCCTTTCTAATGGCTTTATTCTTTTCTATGGATTCAGGTGTTTTATATCCCCGTTTATGGTCTAAATGCACACATACTGCACTATAGCGCAACTGTTTCGACCTGATCCCAAAGTTGAATAATCGTTCCCCCAACTCCCGGTCCTGCCCCCCGTACTGCATCCTTTCGTCAAATCCATTGACATTGAGGATATCCTTTTTCCATCCTGATGAATTATGACCGTTCCAGCTTGCATTGGTTGGCGTGATCGTATTAAAAAACTTCGAAATAAATCCTCTGGCCGTTAGTTTATTGTTCTTAAAAGTCTTGGGAATCCCCATTTCTTTCAGCCACTGAATGTTAAAACAATTCTGTTCCTCAATGTCTTTCCTGGTGATCGCCTTAGAAATATTCATAGGTAACATATAGTACCCCCCCGAAATAAAATATCCGGGTTCTTTATTGATATAATGTACCTCTATGAAGTCTTCCCTCGGAATACAGTCTCCATCGGTCATAATGATATAGGGTGAATTACAGGCTACTATGGCCTTGTTGAGGATTCTCGACTTCTGAAATCCATCATCCTCCTGCCATACATGTATTATGGGATAAGAGACCCTGGATTTCATCTCCTCAAGCAGATTTTTGGTTTTGGGTCCCGATCCGTCATCGGCAATTACCACTTCAAAATTCCTGAACGTTTGATATTCAAAACCCCACAACACTTTTTCAAGCCAGGCTTCAGAATTGTATGTGCTGACAATGATTGAAATTTTAGGCTCCGTATTCTGCATCGTACAAAAATAGAAACCTTTGTGGAGATTTCGTTATTTCTAACTTAAATATCCTCGGTAAGCTGGCAATCGAATATTTCAGAAATCCTTATGGCCCCTGTAATTTCATCCCTATTTTTTTTCGCCCTTCCCATTTGGTTACCGTAATTTGCAGGGCAAAGAGCATCACAGTTCCATATTAAAAATGAAAGTAAAAGAGCTTCCTGTATGTATTTATTACTCCCTTAAATTAAGGTATGGATCTACTAGGGCAGGACGGAAAAGATCTAAAACTGTGATTCCTGTCTTGATATCCCTCACTACAATCGAATCCAGGCTAGGAGTGGTTGACCTTGTGATTCGCAGCTTAATGACTCAAAGTGTATCCCCTGAAAAAATATTGCTCTGGATTCCTGATTCTCTTGAAAAAAAACTTCCTCCCAGACTCACAGAATTATGTGGAGAAATTTTTGAGATCCGGACCACTCACCTACATTGCTCACATAAAAAACTGATCCATACCCTTTCGGCCTTTCCTGAATATCCGGTAATCACTTGTGATGATGATCTGATGTACAGGCCTCAATGGCTTTCCTTACTATATGAAGAATCTCAGCGGTATCCCGGGGCCATCATCGCCAATCAAACCAGAACGATAAAAACGGATAGGGAAGGAAATTTTCTGCCTTACGGACAATGGCCCACCGACCAGCCTGCTCCTGAAGGTTCAGATTGGGTACTCCCAATTGGTGCCGAAGGAGTGTTATACCCCCCTGCCAGCCTCGATTCGCAATTTGACAACGAAGACCTCTTTCTTAACTTAGCGCCTAAGGCGGATGATCTTTGGTTTAAAACCATGTCGCTATTAAAAGGGACCAAGTGCAGATTAGCTACTAATTGCAATAAAAAGGCGGTACCCGTTATGGGCTCACAAAAAACCTCCCTGAAACACGTCAATATTAAAAAAGACCTGAATAGTGTGCAATGGCAGAAACTTTCAGACCATTTCAACCTGAAGGATCATCTAAAGCCTCATTAAACATGAATGACTTTACACAGGAAATAAAATCTTGCCTCGAAGTACTCGAAAAAGGTGGTCTCATTTTATATCCAACAGATACCGTCTGGGGAATCGGCTGCGATGCAACTAATGAAGAGGCCGTGGAAAAAGTATATCGCTTAAAAAATCGACCCGACACAAAGGCCTTAATTTGTCTGGTGGGCAATGATGCCATGCTTGAACGCATAGTGGAAAAGGTCCCGGAAACAGCCTGGGATATTATGGATCTGGCGAGCAAACCCACTACTATAGTTTATGACAACCCCAGAGGTGTGGCCCGAAACCTCATAGCCGAAGACAATACGCTTGCCATCAGAGTTGCCTCAGATAAATTTTGTCGCTACCTCATCAACGCCTTTAAAAAACCTATCGTCTCTACTTCTGCAAATATTGCCGGTGAACCTACCCCCGGCAACTTTGGGGAAATAACACCCCCCATTTTAAAAGGAGTCGACTATGTGGTAAATTTGCAGCGGAATGCAGGGAATGCCGTTTCCTCTTCGATAATAAAATTGAGTAATGACGGCACTGTAAAAGTGATTCGGGAATAAAATGGCGATAAAGAACTATAAGGAAGCCCTCACAGATCAGATCTTTCATACCATTGCGGAGGCTGCAGCAATGCTCTCTGTTGATTGTTATGTCATTGGAGGTTTTGTAAGGGATTTACTCCTCGAGAGAGGCGTGCCTAAGGACATCGATATTGTGGCCGTAGGCAGTGGTATTGCTT
>JABDQK010000082.1 GCA_013042255.1 Flavobacteriaceae bacterium
ACAATTCGATGAAAAACTATCTGCTTACTTTCGCCTTTTCCATTCTTGCATCGGCTGCATTTTCGCAAGCCGGACACGTCATGCAGGGAGTGGGTTCTGTAAACATGTCCATGGGTGGGGCTGCCACCGGTCAACCCCTTGATATCTCCGGAGCGCTGCAATGGAACCCTGCGGCAATTTCCGTTTTTGATGAAAATCAACTAAAGCTTGATATTGGCTTCTTTTTCTCCTCCCCCGAGCTGAGTTCTACAGTTCCGGAATTTGACAGTAACGGACAACCAACCGGAAATTTCTTCAGCGGAACTACCGAGGACGACCGGGGTGTTTCCCCTCTTCCGGCAATTGCCTATGTCTGGAGTAAACCTGAAAGCAAGCATACTTTTGGACTTTCTGCTTTCGGTATTAGTGGTTTTGGAGTCACCTTTCCCGAAAGTGCTTCTAACCCAATAAATATGCCTCAAAGTATGGGAGGCTTCGGCAGGGTTGAGTCGGATTACAGCCTGTTACAAGTTGGATTTACCTGGGCTTATGAGGTATCTGAGGAATTTTCAATAGGTGTTGAACCTAACTTCAATTTTGCCACTCTGGAGTTAATTCCCAACCCAACAGCCAATCCTACAGGGGCGGGTTATCCTTCCACAGACAAGGCCAGTGCCATAGGTTTTGGTGCCCAGTTCGGATTATTTTATAATAGTCCGACCGGCTTTAAAGCAGGTGCTTCCTATAAAACCAAACAAGTTTTCAACGATTTCAGTCTGGATAATACCTACCTAGATAATTCAACATCCAGCAATGACTTTAAGATCAATTATCCCGCCATCTATTCGCTGGGTCTTGGCTATTCTCTTGGCAATGTAGATCTTGCACTAGACTACCGCATGGTAGATTATGAGAACACGGAAGGGTTCCAGGAAAGGGGATGGACCAATACTTTTTCCGTTGCCGGATTTGGATGGGAGAATATCAGTATTATCTCAGCAGGTATCCAGTACAAAGGGGTAAACAAACTTCCTTTGCGTTTCGGATACACATATAGCTCCAACCCAATTAACAGTGATCTCGCTTTCTATAGCGTTCCTGCAACGGCTATTATAAAAAATGCCTTCCAATTTGGATTGAGTTATGAGTTGAGTGACAAAGTATCACTGGATGCCGTCTATCATTATGGCTCTAGTGGTGATGCAACTTCAGGTCCCTTATTAAATCCTCAATTCATAGAGAACTCCCCTCCATACGGAGCTATCCCAGGTAGCGAAGTTTCTTATGACATGACTACGTCAATGATTATGGTAGGTGCAAGTTTTAATTTAGGGAAATGATTTAGATGTAGAGCTATTATTGGTTAATTCAGGACAAAGCGGTATTCTTACGAGAGTACCGCTTTTATTGCTTATGAATCATATGGAAAATCTATTCGAAGATTTTTCTCCCCCATGCTGCCCAATTGGCGCATTTCCTTACCTTTATCAACCTGAATACGCTTTATGAAAAAAAGATTGCGCACTGTTTTTCTTCTTTTATTTATCCTTCCTTTATCAACTTTGTTAATCTGTGATGCCATTATTGATCGTGGGGCAAAGGGGAAGACATTTTACAATGTACAATCTGTCCCTAAAAACAAAGTAGGTATTGTTCTGGGAACATCAAGCAGGCTTATTGCCGGGGGTAATAATCCTTATTACACCCATCGTATAAGCGCAACTATTTCCCTTTATAAAGCCGGAAAGATAGATCGGGTTCTTGTGAGTGGCGATAATGCCACCAGGTATTACAATGAACCGGATACATTTAAAAAGGACCTGATTAAGGGAGGTATCCCCGAGGACAGCATCATGCTTGATCCTTCAGGATTCCGAACTTTGGATTCTATGGTGCGGGCTAAGGAAGTTTTCGGACTTGACAGTGTAACCGTTATCTCTCAAAAATTTCAGAATGAAAGAGCCGTATATCTCGCCGAAAGAAAAGGTTTGTACGCTATAGGATACAACGCTCAGGACCTCGAGGGCTCCCAGGGGCTAAAAGTCCAGGTGCGCGAATACTTCGCCAGGGTAAAGGTGTTTGTAGACCTTCTTCTAAACACTCAGCCCCGTTCCAAAGAGTCTTAATGCACAGAAAGGAATAGAATTGCACAAAAAATCCTACTTTAGAGCAGTACACTGCTTATGCCAAGCTTAAAAACATTGATCAAAAATTTGGGGCCGGGCCTGCTGTTTGCCAGTATGGCTATTGGTACTTCACATTTGGTTTT
>JABDQK010000101.1 GCA_013042255.1 Flavobacteriaceae bacterium
TGTTTGCTTAAGACATTCCAGCGATTAAAATTTTCAGGAGTAAAAAGGTTGGAATCTCTGATGGCGAGGACAATGGCGTTGCCTTCCTCTCCAAATTGTTTTAGAAATTCCTCGTATTCAAGATTGATGGGATGGTCATCGGGAAGGAGATTGGCCTGCGTATTGGAAAATCGCATGTTTTGCCATTGAAAGCCAAAGAATACAGTAATGGCGGCAATAATAACCAAAATCAGGATCCGGTTTCTCAGGATGATCCTTGCCGTCCTCGGCCAAAAATTTTGTGAGAGCTTAGCTACCATATTGTATGTAAAAAGGCCCGGTACTGTTTGTGGAGTCTCTTGTATTGAAATCTAAATACGGGATAAATCCTATTCCTGACCAAGGCTTTTCAAACGCGGTCAAAGGTAGAAAATGCATGGCAGTGTTCCTAGTTTCCCAATGGGAAATACCGCATAAGGGAATATGCTTAGAAACTGTACATTTATAAATCTGAAAGGAAGAAAAATAGCAGAAAAAAAATGTCGCAGCACAAAAAGTTCTGGAAGTTTGAACGAAAAATCTACAGATTACTAATTGTACTTTGCACTATAGCCCTTGTGCTGGCTATTCTGGCTATGTACTTTTTTGAGAACGGGAGGAGTCTTTAATTGGGGTTGCCGAACCTACACCTTCATAATCTCTACTTCTTTCAGATCGAGGATCTGGTCAATTTTAGTTACGTAGCTATCAGTTAGTTCCTGAATATCGATGATGGCGTTTTTTTCCAAATCTTCTGAAACATCGAGATTTTTAATATCCTTATTGGCCTCCTGTCTGGCACTTCTGACACTCACTTTAGCATCTTCTGCTTCGGCTTTTGCCTGTTTAACCAATTGTATCCTTCTCTCTTCAGTAAGCGGAGGAACATTAATAATCACAAAGTCGCCATTGTTCATAGGGTTAAATCCAAGATTCGCATTCATAATCGCCGTTTCGATCACCTGCAGCATGCTTTTTTCCCAGGGCTGAACTGATATGGTACGTGCGTCCGGGGTATTGATATTGGATACCTGGGAAAGCGGAGTCTGGGAGCCGTAATAGTCGACCATGACAGATGAGAGCATAGCAGGGCTCGCTTTTCCCGCCCGGATCTTTACCAGTTCTTTCTCCAGGTGAGAGATGGCACTATCCATACTCTCCTTAGCTGTATCTATGACAAAATTTACCTCTTCGTTCATAAAATCAATTTAAAAACAAAGTAACACAATTTTTTGAAAAATTAAAGATTTACGACTGTACCAATATTTTGTCCTGACACGATCTTTAAAAGATTGCCTTTTTTGTTCATGTCGAAGACTACGATGGGCAACTCGTTTTCCTGACTTAAAGTAAAAGCTGTTGTATCCATCACTTTCAGTCCTTTGCGCAGTACATCGTTAAACGATATCGTATCGAACTTGGTAGCTGTCTTGTCCTTTTCCGGATCGCTGGTATATATCCCGTCTACGCGGGTTCCTTTGAGGATTACATCGGCCTCCACTTCTATAGCCCTTAAAACGGCTGCAGAGTCGGTAGTGAAATACGGGTTCCCTGTTCCTCCTCCAAAGATTACTACTCTTCCTTTTTCAAGGTGGCGCATCGCACGTCTACGGATAAAAGGTTCGGCAACTTCATTGATTTTTATAGCCGATTGAAGGCGGGTTTGTACCCCCTTGTCCTCAAGAGCACTCTGAAGAGCAAGACCATTGATTACGGTGGCAAGCATTCCCATATGATCTCCCTGTACCCGATCCATTCCGTTGCTGGCTCCAGCAAGACCTCTGAAGATATTTCCACCCCCAATTACTATGGCTACTTCAATTCCCTTATCTACAACCTCCTTAATTTCTTCGGCATAAGCTGCTAGTCGGGTGGGATCAATACCATATTGTTTATCGCCCATTAAGGCTTCCCCACTAAGTTTGAGAAGAATCCGTTTGTATGCCATCCTTTTGTATTGATTTGGAGACAAAAATAGTTAAAATATTCGAGGCGAATCTGTTGGCCTTCGTCGGATTTTCCAGAACTTGCGCATTAAATAGTTATCAGATGTACAAAAACCTGTATGTATTACCACTGTTGGTAATGCTTTTGGGTTGGGCAGAAGGTAATTTCCTTAAGACAGGCCTGGTTAGGGCCATAAAAAAACCGCCTTCGAAAAGAGAGGCGGTTTAAAGATGTAAAATGTATTATTTAACCTAGTGCAACCCGCTCAAACCCGGTTACTTCCAGGCTGGAGTCAACAGATTTCACATATTGAGCAACACTTTTTTTACTGTCTTTGATAAAGTCCTGATTTACCAGTGTATTGTCTTTAAAGAATCGCTTAAGTTTTCCCTGAGCGATCTTATCCAGCATCTCTTCTGGCTTACCTTCCTGCCTTAACTGATCTTTGGCAATCTCAATCTCCTTATCAATAGTTTCCTGATCAACACCACTCTGATCCAATGCTACAGGATTCATAGCTGCTGCCTGCATAGCAACGTCTTTGGCAGCTTCTTCAACTCCTTCTACAGAAGCTGACAGTCCAACCAGGGTTGCGATCTTGTTTCCTGCGTGGATGTAAGATCCAACGAATGGAGCAGATAGCCTTCTGAATCCACCAATTTCTATCTTCTCCCCAATAACTCCGGTTTGTTCAGTAAGTTTCTCCTGAACGGTAATTCCATTGTAATTGGCCTGAAGGAAAGCTTCTTTATCATCATACTGAAGAGCTAATTCTGCCAGCTCTGTTGCCAGACTAACAAAAGTCTCGTTCTTGGCTACAAAGTCGGTTTCACAATTCAGAGAGATGATTACTCCAGCTGTTTTATCTGCATTTACTTTGGCGATTGCGGCACCTTCAGAAGAATCTCTGTCTGCTCTTTTGGCAGCCACTTTTTGTCCTTTTTTTCGAAGGATTTCGATTGCTTTGTCGAAATCACCTTCAGCTTCAACCAATGCATTTTTACAATCCATCATACCGGCTCCGGTAGTTTTTCTCAATGTATTTACATCAGCGGCGGTAATTTTTACCATCATAATATTGTTTTTTTCAGATGCCGGAAAATGGCAATCTGTATGTTAATTTTAATTTATTCTACTCCGGCTTTGGTATTATCCTGCCATTCCTTTAATTCGTCCCATTTTCCTTCAGCTGCCATCTTTGCCTGCTTTGGCCATGATGCGGGATTTTTTGATGCATAGCGCGATCCTGCATCGGCCAGGATAGCTTTAAGGTCGTCTTCCGACTTTCCAGCTAACTCAGCAAAAGAGTTAATACCTGCTTTATTGAAAACCTCTGAAATTTTAGGGCCAATTCCTTCCACTTTGGTCAGGTCGTCTGCAGCTGTTTTCTCAGCCTTTTTAGGGGCCGCTTTTTTAGCAACTGTTTCTTTTTCTTCTGCTTTTGGAGCTGCTTTGGCCTTTGGAGCTTTTTCTTCTTTTACTTCTTCAGTTTCTTTCTTTTTGGCTTTTGGTGCCTTTGCCTCCTGTCCTTCTGTAGCAGCCTGTTTCTCAGATTTACGTTCCGTTAATCCTTCAGCAACAGCATTGGTTACATGTGTCATGATGATTTCAATCGACTTTGATGCGTCGTCGTTCGAAGGAATAACAAAATCGATCGGACGAGGATCAGAATTTGTATCTACCATGGCGAAGATCGGAATGTTGAGTTTCTGGGCTTCTTTTACTGCGATATGCTCACGCATTGTATCGACAATAAAAAGCGCACCAGGCAGTCTGGTCATTTCCGAAATGGATCCGAGGTTTTTTTCAAGCTTCGCACGTAAGCGATCAACCTGTAAACGTTCTTTCTTAGAGAGCGTAAGGAACGTGCCATCTTTTTTCATCCGGTCAATGGAAGCCATTTTCTTAACTGCCTTACGGATAGTAACAAAGTTGGTTAACATTCCACCAGGCCACCGTTCCGTGATGTAAGGCATATTAACATTAGCTACTTTTTCCGCAACAATGTCTTTTGCCTGCTTTTTAGTTGCAACAAATAAGATTTTCCTTCCGGAAGCCGCAATTTTCTTCAAAGCCTCAGAGGCTTCTTCAAGTTTTGCTGCTGTTTTGTAGAGGTTGATAACGTGGATCCCATTGCGCTCCATATAAATATATGGGGCCATATTAGGATTCCATTTTCTTGTGAGGTGACCGAAGTGTACACCTGCTTCTAAAAGATCTTTTACTTCTGCTTTTTTTGCCATTTTAATTAGTTTACGTTCTTATGAATTAGCAATGGCCGAGTGGAATTCTGAAACAGAATGCCTCAACCATTTAGATGCTAAACTAAATTTTTCCAAATCTGCCGCTGTCTAATAAAGACGTTGCTTCAATTCAGAATTTTAATTGTCCCATGACAAGGGACTTTCAATGAACTTGGGTTACTATATGTGTACTCAATAGAGTACGATTTAAAAAATTATCGTTTGGAGAACTGGAATTTCTTACGGGCTTTTTTCTGTCCGAATTTCTTACGCTCTACCATTCTTGGATCTCTGGTTAAGAGGCCTTCTGGTTTTAAGGTCAGTCTGTGCTCAGCGTCAATTTCGCAAAGAGCTCTTGATAATGCCAGTCTGATAGCCTCGGCCTGCCCGGTAATTCCTCCACCATAGACGTTTACATTAACGTCATAGCTGTCTTCATTGTTCGTAATAGCGAAAGGCTGCTTTACTTTGTATTGAAGAGTAGCGGTTGGAAAGTACTCGGTAAGATCTTTTTTATTGATGGTAATGGCTCCTTTACCCTTCGAAAGATAAACACGGGCTACGGCTGTTTTCCTTCTGCCAATTTTATGAACTATATCCATTATTAAAGATCGTTAAGATTAATAGTTTTTGGTTTCTGAGCTTCCTGCTGATGTTCTGCTCCAGCATACACTTTCAGGTTTCTGAATAATTCTGCACCTAATTTATTTTTAGGAAGCATTCCTTTTACAGCCCTTTCAACCACCGCAGCAGGATTTTTTGCTTTCAGTTCTTCAGCAGTAAGAGAACGCTGTCCACCGGGATATCCTGTGTGTCGGATATAGGTTTTGTCTTCCCATTTATTACCTGACAACTGTACTTTTTCAGCGTTAATAATAATTACATTATCCCCACAATCCACATGAGGTGTGAAGTTAGGTTTGTTCTTCCCTCTTAGAATAATAGCCACTTTAGAGGCCATTCTTCCAAGTGTTTGTCCATCCGCATCTACAAGCAACCATTCTTTCTGAACAGTAGCTTTATTAGCTGAAACAGTCTTGTAGCTCAATGTATCCACTACGATTTTATTTAAGAATTATACTTTTCATTCCCGTTTAACGGGCTGCAAATGTACAATTATTAAGTTGAATTACAAATGGTTGTTTTCTACTTTTTTACTTTTTTCTCGACATTTTTTAAAGCTGGAAAACAGGCGCAATCCTAACAGCATCACTCATTATATATATTGTCTGACACTATTCTTATACTTTTCCCGTTATTTGTGCGTTTTTAGAAATAGATAAAATCATGTGATTATGAGAAATACATATGTGCTTTTCCTTCTTACAAGTTTGCTTTTTAGTGCGTGTTCAACGGACAAAATGGACGAAGGTTCTTCTGATAGTATCCTGGGAACCTGGGATCTGACAGCTCTTGATATTGACCAACAAACAGCAACTGATGAAGAAGAATTCGGACAGGTAATACTGAGTGAACTCACATCAGAGGATTGCTTTCTGGTGAGCCTGACTTTTAATCAGGACCTTAGCCTGGTTACGGAAGACGCCTCTAACTACCTGGAGATTGGAGTTAACGCCGGAGGAACCGGATTGGAAGTGCCTTGTCCTGCCCAAAGGGATACACAAACAACTACTTATACCTATTCTGAAGGGGTATTGACCTTTGTGGATGAAAATCAGGTCACGGTATCACTGGATGTTTTCATAGAAGGAAATGAAATGATTGTTTCTGCTCAGGAATTGGATGTTGAAAATTTTAATGCAGGAGGCGATCTGATTTTTACAAGAAGATAAAGTAAATAAAAACACTAATAAAAAGCCCTTCAGTAATGTGAAGGGCTTTTTTTATTTCGGGATAGTACTTTTTTAATGGGCTTCAAGCCAGTTTTCACCTACTCCAAGTTCCACATCCAGAGGGACCTTTAATTTGTAAGCCGATTCCATAGAGGCCTTGATCATCTTCTTTGCCTTTTCCAATTCCGGTTTGTAGACATCGAAAACCAATTCATCATGTACCTGTAGTAGCATTTTCGTCCTGTATTCCCCTTCCTTCAATTTTTTGTGGATGTCGATCATGGCAATCTTTATGATATCTGCTGCACTACCCTGTATTGGAGCGTTGATGGCATTCCTTTCTGCCGCTCCGCGAACCACTGCGTTGCTGCCATTGATATCCTTCAGATATCGGCGTCTGCCCAGTACGGTTTGTACATAGCCGTGTTCCCGAGCAAAATCAACCTGATCAGCCATATACCTGCGCAATTTAGGATAGGTCTTATAATAGGTATCGATAAGTTCTTTGGCTTCGGTTCTTGAAAGATCTGTCTGATTGCTCAATCCAAAAGCCGATACCCCGTATATGATTCCAAAATTCACTGTTTTTGCATTTCCTCGCTGTTCCCGGGTCACTTGGTCTAATGGGATATTAAACACCTTGGAGGCTGTGGAAGCATGAATATCTTCTCCATTTTCAAAGGCTTCTATCATAGTGTCTTCTTCACTGAGAGCAGCGATAATCCTCAATTCTATCTGGGAGTAATCCGCCGCAAGAAGCACATAGTCCTTGTCCCTCGAGACGAATGCCTTTCGGACTTGCCTCCCCCGTTCTGTACGGATTGGGATGTTCTGAAGATTGGGGTTATTACTGCTGAGTCTGCCGGTAGCTGCCACGGTCTGCATATAATCGGTATGCACCCTTCCTGTACTTGGCTCTACCTGGTTCGGTAAAGCGTCCACATAGGTGCTCTTCAATTTGGCCAGACCACGGTATTCCAGCACATCTTTAATGATCTGGTGATCTTTGGCAAGATATGACAACACATCCTCAGCTGTAGAGTACTGCCCTGTTTTGGTCTTCTTTGGTTTATCAACCAATTTAAGTTTGTCAAAAAGGATCTCACCCAACTGTTTAGGAGAGCCAATATTAAATGTCTCTCCTGCCTCATCATAAATCTTTCCTTCCAGGGCCTTGATATCTGAGTCGAGTTGCGCTGATAAACTATTGAGGAATTCATAATCCAGATTTATCCCCTCTAATTCCATATCGGCCAGAACCCTTAAAAGTGGGATCTCAATTTCCCGGAACAGGTCCATCGTTTTAGCCTCTTCCAATTCTTTTTCAAAATGCTCAGCCAGTTGCAGGGTGATATCAGCATCTTCTACCGCGTATTCTGTCTGCTGGTCAAGAGGGACTTCCCTCATGCTAAGCTGGTTTTTTCCTTTCTTGCCAATGAGTTCAGTTATTGAAATGGGCGTGTAATTCAGATAGGTCTCTGAGAGCACGTCCATATTGTGGCGCATATCGGGATTAATCAGGTAGTGGGCAAGCATTGTATCAAAGAGCGGCCCTTTAACTTCTACTCCGTATTTGTTTAAGACTTTGATATCATATTTGAGATTCTGTCCCACTTTTTCAATTTCTGTCGAAGAAAAAAATGGGTGAAGTTTCTCCAGGAGAGAACCTGCTTCGGTTTTATCTTCGGAGAAAGGCAGATAAAACCCCTTCCCGGCTTCCCAGGAAAATGCAATACCAACCAATTCGGCCTGTAATGGATTCAGAGAGGTAGTTTCTGTGTCGAAGCATACCTTTTTTTGTTTGAGCAAATTTGTGAGAAACAAATCAAGGGCCATTCCGGGCTGAATGCTCTGGTAGACATGGGGAACATCTTTGATGGTTTTTCTCCCGGAAACCACTTCCAGGGTGGCCGGAGCTGCCCCATTGCTGCCAAAGAGAGAAAATTGCCCGCTTCCTGCAGCCTGAGCTTCTTTTTTTCCAGTTTCTGTACTGGTAACCATGGTAGGTGTTCCTTCGGTCTCGTCAGAGAAAATCTTAATGAATTGATCTCTGAGACGTCTGAATTCCAATTCTTCAAAAATCTCCTGCACCTTTTCATTATCGGGAGGGGAAAGCTCGTAATCAGTGGCGTCAAAAGTGACGTTGCAGGTAATACATATAGTCGCCAGTTGTTTGGAGAGTCGTCCGAGTTCTGCATTTTCCTCCACCTTTTCCTTCATTTTACCTTTGAGCTGGTCCGTGTTTTTCAAGAGGTCTTCCATAGATCCGAACTCTGCGATAAATTTCTTCGCTGTTTTTTCACCCACCCCGGGTAAACCCGGAATATTGTCACTGGCGTCCCCCATCATCCCCAGGTAGTCTATGACCTGTTCAGGGCGTTCTACCCCAAATCTTTTCTGCACTTCTGGAATTCCCCAGATTTCAATACCATTGCCCATCCTTGAAGGACGGTACATAAAAATATTTTCTGAAACGAGCTGCCCGAAATCCTTATCGGGAGTAACCATAAAAACCTTGTATCCTTCTTTCTCAGCCTGTTTGGCGAGGGTGCCAATAATATCATCTGCTTCCAGTCCGGATACCTCCACAACCGGGATATGCATGGCTTTAAGGATTTTCTGTATGTAGGGAATTGCAATCCTTATGGCATCGGGGGTTTCGTCCCTGTTTGCCTTGTATTCCGGGAACAATTCAGTTCGTTCCGTGCTACCGTCCTTATCAAAACAAACGGCGAGATGATCGGGTTTTTCCCTTCTGATTACATCGAAAAGGGAATTCATAAAACCCATGATGGCAGAGGTGTCCATCCCTTTTGAGTTGATCCTTGGATTTTTGATCAAGGCGTAATAGCCACGAAAAATTAACGCGTAGGCATCCAGTAAAAAAAGTCGTTTCTGATCAGACATAAATCAATTATTAGACAAGAAATCAAAGCTACAAAGAATCTAAGTCAACTTAAAGGATCAGCTTTTAATATAACTTGCAGCCGGGATATTTTCATGGCCCTCTCCTGTGTACTTTCGATAGGAAAATCCGGGATGGATACAATAAGCCCCTGTTTCACCAGCTTTGTTGATGGCAATAAAACCTATTTGGATATCCTTGTAATTCTCTTTTTTGGCAATAATTCGCTTTACCCCTTCCTCACAGGCTTGCTGTGGAGTTTTCCCCTGCCTCATCAATTCAACAATCAGGAAGCTGCCTACGGTACGCACCACTTCTTCCCCCATCCCGGTAGCTGTTGCTCCGCCAATTTCATTATCCACAAAGAGTCCGGCACCAATAATTGGAGAATCACCCACTCTTCCGGCCATTTTATAGGCCATACCACTGGTTGTGCACGCTCCGGCTATATCTCCATTTGAATCGATGGCCAGCATCCCTATGGTATCGTGATTTTCGATATTGATCACCGGTTCGTACTGGGAAGTTTTCTTCCATTCGAGCCATTCTAGTTTCGACTTTTCTGTCAGCAGATCGTCTTCCTCAAACCCCATTTCCACAGCAAATTGCCTGGCACCTTCGCCGGCGAGCATCACATGAGGAGTTTCTTCCATCACCTTCCGGGCTACTGAAACAGCATGAACAATATTCTGAAGGTAGACTACGGCACCACATCTGCTATCCTTATCCATAATACACGCATCGAGGGTTACATTGCCGTCCCTGTCTGGTCTGCCTCCTTTCCCAACTGATTGATTCGAGACATCGGCTTCTTCTACCATCACACCTTGTTCAACCGCATCAAGAGAACTTCCTTCCTTGGCAAGTACATCAAAGGCCCTGGCTGTTGCATTGGGCACGTCCCAGGTAGCAATTACTATAGGTTTTATGGAGTCTGTATTCTCCCCTGCCTTTTCTGCCTTGTCTTTTTCGGCGCAGGCCGCCGCCAGGGAACCACCCAGAATGGCCGCACTTCCCAGTCCGGAGTTTTTTATGAATTTTCTTCTTTCCATACTTTAAGGATGATTATTTTTATAAGCTTAAAGATAGGGATTATGATAGTAGAGGCATGTGTAAATTCACTGGAGTCGGCCCTGAATGCAGAGCAGGCGGGCGCTCAGAGAATTGAACTTTGCGCAGAGCTCACTGCCGGGGGAATTACTCCTTCTTACGGACTTATCAAAAGTGTCAGGGAAGCCCTTCAGATTCCTGTACATATCCTTATCAGGCCAAGAAGCGGTGACTTTACCTATTCAGACAAAGAATTTAAGACCATGCTTGAAGATATTGAAGTCTGCAGAGCACTGCAGGCAGATGGAATAGTGTCTGGTATTCTAGGGGAGGATTTTGAAGTGGATTGGGAGCGGACACAGGAACTAATAAAACACTGTGGTGACTGTTCTTTTACATTTCACAGGGCTTTCGACTGGGTGAAAGAACCCCTGGAGACGCATCATAGATTACAGGAAATGGGAGTTAATACTATTCTGTCCTCAGGACAGGCTCCTACTGCGGAAGAAGGAATTGATCTATTGGATAAACTGAATAAACAGGCAGGGCATTGTATGATTATGCCGGGTGCTGGAATCCGTCATGACAATGCTCATTTGTTTAAATTGAAGGGATTTAAAGCCATCCACCTGTCTGCATCTAAAGTCAAGAAGAATTCAGATTCTGAACCTTCTTTATCCATGCAGGCACCAAGCCGAATGAAAGAGAATGAGGTACTGATCACCGATGTGGAATTGTTGAAAAAAGTTATTGAAATCGTTAATTAAGTCTAAAACAGGAACTCGGGCTGGGGTAAAGAAATATATTTGTAAAAAAGAACTATGCTAAGATGGATCGTATTTATCGCCCTTTATATTATGCTGGGATATTATTCCCTGCAGGCTATAAAAACGGCATCGCGATTTCCCTGGGTCTATTATTCTTTTATGGCTTTGGGTTTGCTGGTGTTGGGTAATTTCATTTACCAGTTTACTTTTGGGGATAACGATGGCAGTGTGCTTAACAGACCCAGGAGTTATGCTTTTGGCTTTCTGATTGCCATGCTCACCTTCGAAATAATCACCATAATTTTCCTGTTTTCCGAAGATATTTTCAGGCTGATCTCAGCCGGAATCCAGAAAGTCTTTGGTTCTTCTACCGAATTTAGTCTGCCGGCACGAAGGAGATTCCTGAGTATGATGGCCATGGGGATCGCTGCTATTCCCTTTAGTGCTTTGCTATATGGGATGTATCGGGGGAAATATAATTTTCAGGTACTGACTTATGATCTGGAGTTTGAGGATCTGCCTGATGCTTTCCACAATTATCAGATCACACAGATTTCAGACATCCATAGTGGTAGTTTTGACAATCGGAAAAAAATTAATATGCAGTCAATCTTATCAACGAGCAGGAAAGTGATGTAATACTTTTTACGGGAGATATGGTCAATAATATGGCTCTTGAAATGGAACCATGGAAAGCACTTTTCTCAACCCTAAGGGCTAAGGATGGTAAATTTTCAATCCTCGGAAATCATGACTACGGGGACTATGTGGAATGGGATACACCTAGTCTTAAGGAGCAGAATCTGAATGTTCTGAAGGATATGCAGGCAGAAATGGGTTTTGATCTGCTTCTCAACGAACATCGCTATCTTCAGAAAGGAAAGGACAAACTGGCTTTGCTGGGAGTGGAGAACTGGGGTAGAGGTGGCTTTAAAAAGGCAGGAGACCTTAAAAAGGCAGTTGAAGGAATAGAGAAGAACGATTTTAAAATTCTGATGAGCCATGATCCGTCACACTGGGAAGATGTGGTGATTCATGATGATTATCATTATCACCTCACGCTGAGTGGTCATACGCACGGGATGCAATTTGGAATTGAAATTCCGGGCTGGGTGAAATGGAGTCCGGTAAAATGGCGCTATAAATACTGGGCAGGAATCTATGAAGAACTCGGACAGTATATCAATGTAAACCGAGGTTTTGGCTTTTTAGGATATCCCGGACGGGTGGGGATCTGGCCTGAAATTTCCGTAATCCGACTAAAAAAGAAAGGTCAGGTGTGAATGTTACGTTAAAGAACTCATACAAAACCTGTGTTTTCTTAGCTTTTTAACATTTTTTCTTAC
>JABDQK010000108.1 GCA_013042255.1 Flavobacteriaceae bacterium
ATCTCTTCCTTCAGTATTATGATCACCGGGATGGAAAGAGAGCAATTTCTCCGCTACAGAATGGCCCTTTTACCTTCAAGCGGATTTCAATCGGCTCAATATCGCATGATAGAAATTTATGCTACTCCCCTGGAAAACCTGTTGCATCATTCAGACAGGTCGGATCTTTCAGAAGAAGACAGTATTGAGGACCTTTACGAGCATATATACTGGAAAAAAGGGGCAACAGATGTCAACACGGGCGAAAAAACATTAACCCTTAAGCAATTTGAATATCGCTACACACCCAGATTCATAAGGATCGCAAAAGAAGTAAAAGGGAATACTATCTATCACAAGTACCTGAATTTACCGGAAAAGAGCCGCAATAATAAAGCACTAAAAGACGCGTTAAGAAGGATGGACCTGAATGCGAACGTAAACTGGCCACTGATGCACATGGGGTCGGCCTACCGTTATCTCAGCAAAGGTGATAAGGCAATAGAAGCAACAGGTGGGACCAATTGGAAGGAATATTTGCCACCAAGTTTTCAAAAGGTGGTGTTTTTTCCGAAATTGCACACCGAAACAGAATTAGAAAATTGGGGAAAACAATGGGTAGACCACTTATTTAATCCTGAAAAAACAACCTAAATAATACAATGCGAAAATACTGGGGCCTCTTTTTAGCATGTATCCTCCTGTCCTCTTGTGGAGACGAGAAATCAACATCATCTGTAGCTGAAGAAGATGTAGCTGCTCAGTCAATCATCCCTGAAAGAAATATTGAGAAATACGGCTTTAACCTCTCGGATTACATCGTGGTTGAAGATACTATAAAAAGGGGCGATATCTTCGGGGACCTGATGACGCGGAACAAAGTAGACTATCCAAAAATCTACGAGCTTACCCAAAGGTTTAAGGACACCTTCGATGTAAGGCGAATTCGGGTTGGAAATCCATACACCATTCTTAAATCTAAGGATACTTCGCAGGTAGCCAAAATATTCGTCTATGAGAATGACCCTATTAATTATACGGTGGTCGACTTCAGGGATACGGTACTTGCCTACAAAGGAAGAAAGGAAGTTAAACTTGTACAACGGGAGGCATCCGGAGTTATTCCCCAGGGTGGGTCCCTATCCGATGTTATTGTAAAACAGAATATTGATTACCTCATGGTCAATGAATTATCAGGGATTTATGCCTGGACGATCGACTTCTTTAAGCTCGATGCCGGGGACAAATTCAGGATTATCTACGAGGAAAAATATATCAATGACAGCATTTATGCAGGGGCAGGTTCAATAAAAGCCGCATACTTTGAGCACAGGGGGGAACCTTTCTACGCCTTTGCCTACCATAATGATTCGCTCGATATAAAGGAATATTACGATCAGGAGGCCAATAACCTCCGTCGTACATTTTTAAGAGCCCCTTTAAAATTTGGCCGACTCTCCTCTCGCTACAACCTCAAACGTCGAATTCGCTATTACGGATACAAGGTAAGGCCTCATAAGGGTACCGATTACGCGGCACCAATTGGCACGCCCATCCTGGCCACGGCAGATGGGGTAGTGACCGAATCTACACGAAGGGGAGGAAATGGGAAATACGTCAAGATAAGACACAATGGTACATATAGTACTCAGTACCTGCATATGAAAGCACAAAATGTTCGCAGGGGGGAGTATGTAAAACAGGGTGATGTCATCGGCTGGATAGGGATGACAGGTAATACCGGTGGACCTCATGTCTGCTACCGCTTCTGGAAGAACGGCCGACAGGTAGATCCACTCCGAGAAAAACTTCCGGCTGCAGAACCGCTGGCTGAAATCTTAAGACCTGCCTATTATGAGTATATGGATCCTGTTAAAACGCAACTCGATTGTATCGAATTTCCAGAGGATCAGGCAGAAGAACTCTTAACCCTCAACCAGTAAAATGCCATTAGCCAAAATCAATCCAACCACTACCGACGCCTGGAAAAAGCTTGAGCAACACTACAGGGAAACAAAAGGACAACACCTCAGGAAATTATTTGAAAGCGACCCGGGAAGGGCTGAGCGATTTTCAAGACAATGGCAAGATTTTTTTGTTGATTTCTCAAAGAACAGAATTACAGATACTACGCTGGAATCCCTACTCCAATTAGCAGAAGAAGTAAAGCTTAAGGACGCAATTGGGAAATATTTTGAAGGGGATATTATTAACGAAACCGAAGGGCGTGCTGTTCTGCACACAGCCCTGAGAGCAGGAAAATCAGATAAAGTCCTGGTAGACGGGGAAAATGTAATTCCGGAAGTATACCAGGTAAGAGATCATATCAGGAAGTTTTCAGATGCGGTAATTTCAGGTACGAAAAAAGGCTATACCGGCAAAGCTTTTACCGATGTGGTCAATATAGGAATCGGGGGGTCTGATCTGGGCCCGGTGATGGTCACAGAGGCTCTAAAATACTATAAAAACCACCTTAAGACACACTTTGTCAGCAATATCGACGGAGATCATGTACAGGAGATCCTGAAAGAAATCAATCCGGAGACTACCTTGTTTGTGATCGTCTCCAAAACTTTTACTACCCAGGAAACACTCACCAATGCTTTAACCATTAAAGACTGGTTCCTGAAAAGCGCAACCCCTGATGATATTGCCCTGCATTTTGCAGCAGTATCCACAAATACCGATAAAATAAAAGAATTTGGAATCGCAAAGGAAAATGTTTTTCCTATGTGGGACTGGGTTGGAGGCCGATTTTCCCTTTGGAGCGCCGTTGGACTTTCCATCGCCCTGGCCCTGGGGCCAAACCATTTTGAAGAATTACTTGAGGGGGCCAGGGAAATGGATGAGCATTTCAGAACAACCGATTTTAAACAGAATATTCCTGTATTGCTCGGCCTGCTGAGCATCTGGTATAACAATTTTTACGGGGCAGAGACCGAGGCTATTATTCCCTACACCCAGTATTTGAGCAGATTCTCCGCCTATTTTCAGCAGGGCATCATGGAAAGCAACGGGAAAAGTACCGCAAGGGATGGAGCAGCAGTTTCATACCAAACCGGAACCATCATCTGGGGGGAACCGGGGACCAATGCGCAACACGCGTTCTTTCAGTTGATTCACCAGGGGACAAAACTTATTCCGGCCGACTTTATTGGGTACAAAAGCTCCCTCTACGGCAATACCGATCACCACCAGAAACTCATGGCAAACTTTTTTGCTCAGACCGAAGCCCTGATGAACGGAAAAAAAGCCAGTGAAGTAAAGGAGGAATTAGTAAATAAAGGGCTGAATGAAAATGAGATAGAAAAACTCCTGCCTTTTAAATTATTTGAAGGTAATAAGCCTACCAATACCCTATTGATAGACAAGTTAACACCAAAGAGCCTTGGGTCCCTGATAGCCTTATACGAACATAAGATTTTTGTGCAGGGGGTGATCTGGAATATATTCAGCTATGACCAGTGGGGGGTAGAATTAGGAAAGCAACTGGCTAATACAACCCTCAGGGATATCACATCTTCCGAAATTTCCAATCACGACACTTCTACCTTGCAATTATTGCAAAATTTTAAGACCTAGAATCTCAATTTCATATTTTATAACTACTCCAAAATATCCCTATCCATTATGGGATTTTTTAGATAATTTTATGTTAAATTTGTTCTC
>JABDQK010000111.1 GCA_013042255.1 Flavobacteriaceae bacterium
GCAACCATTCTTGATACACCAGTGGATATTAACATCTGGACCATGAATGACAATGACCTGCCTGCTACCGGAACGATCTCAACAACCAATCCATCCAATGGTATCCTTACCAGGGATGATAATGGTACTCCGAATGACCCAACGGATGACATATTTACCTATGTTCCAAATCCTGGCTTTCTGGGTGCCGATGATTTTATCTACACCGTTTGTGATATGTCGGGGAATTGTGATTCGGCTACTATCTATGTTTATATCAATGAACCTGACGTGGATCTAGATTCTGATGATGATGGAATTGTAGATGCCTTTGAAGACCTCAATCTCGACGGAGATAATGATCCTTTTACAAATCCGACAGATACAGATGGAGACGGTATCCCTGACTATCTGGATATCGACAGTGATGACGATGGAATTCCGGATAATGTGGAAGCACAAACCACAGATGGGTACATTCCACCAAGCGGACAGGACGATAACGACAATGGCCTTGATGATGCCTATGAAAATGGAGGAGGTCTTGGTTTAATTCCGATCGATACTGACGGTGACGGCCTGCCTGATTATGTGGATGATGATAGTGATGATGATGGCGTACCTGATAATATTGAAGGACATGATCATGATCATGATGGCATCCCGGATGCCACATATACAGGTTCCGATAAGGACAATGATGGTCTGGATGATGGATATGAAGGTGGCTCCACCATTGATACTGATGTCAATGATGAGATCGATAATCCATATCAGGATTTACCCAATAATGATGGTGATGATGAATCTGATTACAGGGATACTGATGACGACAATGACAGTATACCCACTGTTGACGAAGATTATAATGGAGATGGCAATTATGCCAATGATGACGAAAATAACAATGGTACACCGGATTATCTGGAACCTAACGCTATTGAAGCCGATATAGAAGTCTTTAATGTAGTCACCCCTAACGGTGATGGCATCCATGATGTACTGGCGATCAGGGGACTGGAAGATTATCCTAATAATACGATCAGAATATACAACAGATGGGGAGTTCAGGTCTACGTAACCAAGGCATATGACACTCAGGGGAACGTCTTTGACGGTACCTCCGAAGGCAGGGTAACCATCGACAAGGAGAATAAACTCCCTGTGGGAACCTATTTCTACATCCTCGATTTTGAGGACAATACCGGGGCAATGAAATCATTGACCGGCTATATCTACCTTAACCGATAAACCATGAGACCTTCACTTACCTACACAAAATTCATTAGGACCTTGTACAAGGGGGTATTCCTTTTTCTGCTTTGTTCACTAACCAACCTCAGTGCCCAACAGGATGCGCAATACACCCAGTATATGTACAATACCGTTAGTGTTAACCCCGGATATGCCGGTTCCAGAGGCCAATTGAGCGTTGCAGCCCTGTATCGGGCACAATGGGTAGGACTCGAAGGTGCTCCAAAAACACAAACCTTCAATTTCCATACGCCTGTTGGTTATCGTGGCGTAGGTTTGGGATTGTCAATTGTCAATGATCAGATAGGCCCCACTTCGGAAACCTACTTTGATATGGACTTCTCATATACCATACAACTTGCCGCAGAAAAAAGGCTGAGTTTCGGACTTAAAGGAAGTGTGCATTTGCTCGATATCCGTTTTTCAGAATTGAATCAGGATTATACCAATCCGGGCGGACCAGATCCTACGCTGCAGCAGGATATCCAGAACAAACTATCTCCCAATATAGGGGCTGGAATATATTACCATACCGATAAATATTACCTCGGCCTCTCAGCACCTAGATTTCTGGAGACCTCTCATTTTGACGAATCTTCCCTTTCTACTGCTGCAGAACAGATAAATTTATACCTTATTACAGGCTATGTTTTCCAAATGAATCCGCTCTGGAAATTTAAACCAACAATCCTGGCCAAGGTTGTACAAGGTGCCCCACTGCAGGTAGACGGTTCTGTTAATTTCATGTACAATGATAAATTCATTATGGGAGCAGCATATCGATGGGATGCTGCCGTTAGTGCCATGGCTGGTTTTCAATTGTCCCCGGAATTCCTCATCGGTCTTGCCTATGACAGGGAAATAACCGAACTGGGTACTGCCCGCTTTAATGACGGTTCCTTTGAAGTGATCCTCAGGTACGACTTTATCAAAGTAAAAGATAACCTGAAATCTCCCCGATTCTTCTAGCGCATTTTGGTCTCGGATCTGGTAAAAGATTTAAGATACACTTAACCAATTAACCAGGGGAAAGGTGTTATTTTTACGCAGTGGAAGAAGAAAAAGTAATCCTGGTTAACCAGAATGATGAAGAAATTGGGACCATGCCTAAGATGGAAGCCCATGAAAAAGCCGTCCTGCATAGGGCGTTTTCCGTTTTTATAATGAATACCAAAGGGGAGACCATGCTGCAGCAAAGAGCGGCAAAAAAGTATCACTCTCCGCTACTCTGGACCAATACCTGCTGTAGTCACCAGCGATTGGGCGAAACTAATCTGCAAGCAGGTAAAAGACGTCTTCAGGAAGAAATGGGCTTTCAGACCGAACTCAAAGAACTATTTAGTTTTATCTATAAGGCCCCTTTCGACAACGGACTAACCGAACACGAGCTCGACCACGTAATGGTGGGTTACTACGAAGGGGATCCGGAGATCAATCCCGAAGAAGTCGAAGCCTGGAAATGGATGAAGCCCGATGATATCCGCAACGACATACAAACCTCCCCGGAATCCTACACCGCATGGTTTAAAATTATCTTTGAGAGATTCTATGATCATCTTATTAAAAATACCCTTCAGAAATGAAAGTAAAAGTAAGTCGAAGAGCACATTTTAATGCAGCCCACAGGCTGTACAGACACGACTGGAGCGATGATAAGAACAACGAAGTTTTCGGGAAATGCAACAACCCTAATTTTCATGGGCACAACTACGAACTCATCGTTAGTGTAACAGGGGAGATCGATCCTGTAACCGGTTTCGTGATAGATGTAAAGATCCTTAAAGACCTGATCAAGGCCAAAGTAGAAGATGCCTTTGACCACAAGAACCTCAATCTTGAGGTGCCCGAGTTTAAAGAACTCAATCCCACAGCAGAGAATATAGCTGTTGTCATATGGAACAAACTCAGGCCGCATATCAAAGCTTCAGATACTCTTGAAGTAGTTCTGTACGAAACCCCGAGGAATTTTGTAACATACACAGGCGAGTAAATGGGCCTTGAAGTTGGTGATATTATCCCTGAGTTTTCCCTGAAAGATCAGCATGGAAAGACCTTCAGTAGCAAAGACTATGCAGGAAAGAAACCCCTGGTGATATTTTTCTATCCCAAGGATTACACCCCCGGATGTACCAAAGAAGCTTGTTCATTCAGAGACAGTTATGAGGAATTCACCGACAGAGGAGCGGAAGTGATCGGGATCAGTGCCGATTCTGAATCTTCACATCGTAAATTTGCCTCAACTTATAAACTGCCTTTTATACTTCTCGCAGATACTAAGAACAAAGTTCGCCGACTCTTTAAGGTAGAAAAGGCAATGTTCAATCTGCTGCCAGGTAGGGAAACCTACGTTGTAGACAAAGAAGGACGTGTGATAATGTCCTTTAACAATATAGGTGCCTCCGGGCATATGAAGAAGGCGTTAAAGGCATTAAAATCGATCTCATGACAAAGCTATATCCTCTTAAATTTCAACCCATCTTAAAAGAAAGATTATGGGGTGGAACCAAACTCGCAGAGCAGCTCAACAAACCCAGTACAAGTGATATTACAGGTGAAAGCTGGGAACTTTCCGGAGTACAGGGCGATGTCTCTGAAGTGGCTAATGGAGAATACAAAGGAAGCTCCCTCAATGCCCTGATAGAGCGCTGGGGTCCCGACTTACTGGGGAAATCTGTAATTGAACGTTTTGGAAAGGAATTCCCTATTCTGATCAAGTTTATAGATGCAAAACAGGATCTGTCCATCCAATTACACCCCCACGATGAACTGGCCAAATCTAGACACAATTCTTTTGGCAAGACCGAGATGTGGTATGTTATGGACGCCGATAAGGACGCCAACCTGATCGTTGGCTTTAATCAGCCCATGACCAGGGAAAAATACGTTGAAAGTCTTGAGAACAAGACTCTCCTCGAGTATATGAATTACGAAGATGTTACAGCAGGCGATACTTTTTTCATCAATACGGGGAAGATCCATGCTATCGGAGCCGGGGTGCTTCTGGCTGAAATTCAGCAAACTTCTGATATTACTTACAGGGTGTACGACTTCGACCGCAGGGATAAGGAGGGAAATCTGAGGGAATTACATACTGATCTCGCCCTGGATGCCATAGATTTTGAGCAAAAGGACGATTTTAAGGTGAGTTACGACAGAACTATCGATAAGGTAAATCCCATGGTTTCCTGTCCTTACTTCAAAACCAATTTCCTTCAGCTTACAGCTGATATGAAAGAGGAGGTAGGCAGCAGGGATTCCTTTACTATTTATATGTGCGTTGAAGGGAAAGCAGAGATTTCTAATGAGGCAGGATCAGCTTCTATCCGAAAAGGGGAGACTATTCTTCTACCTGCGAACTCCGAAACCATCCAAATACAGACCTCAGGGTGTAAACTTCTGGAAGTGACCCTTTAAAAGAAAAGAAGCTTTTTTGTTGAAGGACGCACTCTAAAGGTTATTTTTGCATAAAATAATTTCAAATGGCAAATATTCGCGATTTAAAGAAAGACATCAACTACGTTCTTGGAGATATCATAGAAGCAGTTTATATTCTGGAGGAATCTAACAATACCACTGGTTCCAAAGAAGGGAGCGAGATCATCGACAAGGCAATAGCTACATTTGATGACCTGATCGCCAAAGTAAACCAGAAGGATGTGGAGAATAGGAAAGCCCATCTGAAAGCGGTACGACAGGAACTGGAAAAGGAAGCAACCGATCTTGTCAAGAAACTTAATAAACTGGGATAAGGTAAACTTATTCGGCTTTCCTGCTTTCCAGGTGAGATTTTAATGCCTTACCGTATTTGCCCTGAGCCACTTCCGGACTAAGGGAGATATACAATGAATCCAAATACTTTATATTGGCATCTGCAACTTCAGATAGCGCAATAAAAGGAGCAATGTGAGAATTTGAATTACTCATGGCATAATTAAGAGCGTACAGATAACTTCGCTTTAAATTCCTCTCATTAGCCTTTTGAAGTGAATCCAGGGCTACAGGATCATTAAAAAGAGTGGAGTCTCTGGCAGCCTGCATCTGTCCCAGGCTTTCAGCGTTAAACCGACTCATAATTTCCTGGTAATCCTCTAATTTCTTCTGGGTTTCTGAGCCTTCTATGACCGCTTTGGAATCAAAAGCATTCCAGATAGTTGTAATCCTGATTTTCCCTGGTTCCCCAAAAAAAGTGATCCTGTCGTTGATATCGTTATTATCAGCTTTTTTGAGATAGAGATAATAAATCTCCGGACTCTCCAGGGTAGTTTCAAAAGTAAAGTCGCCATTCCCCCTCATTTCCAGGGAATCAAGGGTTGCCAATACTGAATCTTCTACTTTTTGCAGGTAAAGTGTACCTTTCTTAAGCCCTTTAACCGTACCGGAAACTTCCATCCTATTCTCATCAGAGTTATTGCAGGAGATTATTAGAAGTCCCGTAATCAGTAAAAAAGAGAGGTATTTCATGCCTTTTTATTTTGGTGCTAATATCCGCAATCTTTATGGAATTCTAAACTTTGGAAGCAACTTCCATCAGCAGGCCGCAAATATAAGCGCCGGCAGTACCTACTACATATCCAAGTACGGCCAGAAGAATGCCTACTGAGGTAAGGGAAGGATGAAATTCTGCTGCAACCACCGGGGCAGAAGCGGCTCCGCCAACATTAGCCTGACTCCCGACGGCCAGGAAGAAAAACGGTGCTTTAATGAGTTTCGCTACCAGGATCAGCAAGCCGGCATGTATGGAGATCCAAATAAGGCCAATTAGTATTAGACCAGGGTTCTCAAGTACTTTACCAAGGTCCATTTTCATTCCAATGGTAGCCACCAGAATATATATAAACAGGCCACCTATTTTACTGGCGCCGGCTCCTTCGTAAAGTTTAGCCTTGGTAAAAGACAACAGAATACCCACAGTGGTAGCGAAAACAACCATCCAAAGGAACTCCGATCCCAATGATGACAGGGCTTTTTCCTTATTGCGGATAATCTCAAAGTTTGATTGAAGAAAATCTGTAAAATGAAACCCCAGAAAATGGGCAATTCCCACACCCGTAAAGGCCAGACTAGTGAGAATTATGTAGTCTTTTAAAGTTGGAATTCTTGCAATTTTGGCGGTATATGCCGTCACCTTTGCCCTGAGATTATCTATAGAGCTCGTATCGGCTTTTAACCATCGGTCTATGCGTTCTGTTTTGCCTACTCCCAGCAGGATAATAGCCATCCAGATATTTGCTACCACGATATCGATAAGGATCATTCCGCCGAAATTAGCCGGGTTGTACTGAAAGACTTCCAGCATGGCAGCCTGGTTGGCACCACCACCAATCCAGCTTCCCGCAATCGTTGCCAGCCCCCGCCATACGGCATCAAATCCAGCTCCGCCTACAGTTTCTGGGGAGAAGATGGAGACGATAAGAATGGCAATCGGCCCGCCTATCACAATACCAATTGTGCCGGTAAAAAACATGATAAGTGCCTTCGACCCCAGATTCATAATGGCCTTCAGATCTATACTGAGGGTCATAAGGATAAGGGCAGCCGGAAGCAGGTAACGACTTGCGATATAATAAAGGTTGGAAGACTCTTCCGAAATCAGTCCGAAGCTCGTCAAAACTGCCGGCAGCATATAGCACATCAGCAGGGTGGGCACTACTCTGTAAAATTTATACCAAAAACCGGATTTGAAAGATGAAGTGTAAAAAACAAATCCCAGGCAAAGGCAAAGCAGGCCGAGTATAACGGTATCATCGGTAAAGGGTAGTTGATTCATTAGTGGTTTGCTAGATCGTTATGCAGCCAAATATAGTTAAATTACCAAAGGCAGCTCAACAACAACAAACCCCACTTATATATTCAACCAATAGGTAAGCTTGAGATTAATGGACCTCAGTTTTGGCATAAAAGAATTGACAAAATAATTGTCGTTGTATACAAGGAAAAGGTCTGATAGTGGAGCAAAACGCCATTGTAGGCGCGAATTAATACCCAGGTTATCTCGCTGATTGCTGTACTGGATTAAGGTCGACCAGAAGATAGATTTGCTAAAGGTAAGATCAAACCTTGGGCTTATCAGCCAGATATTCGCACTACCGTAAGGTTCCGGTAGCTGTATCTGGTCATATCGAAAATTCATGGAGACGATCGCTTTTGGCTGTAAACGAAGATTCAACCCTCCTTCCAACGAAAAACGATCACCATTGAAAAACCGCCCGATGGTAGGCTCTATTGAATATGAAAGAATACGTCGCCTGTCTGATCGGTAACGAAAATTGACAGAATTGTAGTAGTAACCCTGCTCGCCTGGTAGTGCCAAGGCATCATCACTTCGGGTTGGGTCAAATTCGTCTAATAAATAAGTATACTGATGCGAAAATGAAGCTTGTACTTCAGATAAATCGTTAAACCTTACCTCCCAGTCTAGACGTGTGGTATAATCTGTGTTCTGAAAATCTCGGGTGGGACTCCAGATAAAATTCGGAAAGAATCTTATACTGTGGGTTTGAATAATACCCTCCTTAGGCCAGAAGATCCTTCGCATGCTTAATATACTCTTGAAAATATCAGTTCGACGAACAAAGCCGAGATCAGATTGATAATCTTCCCCAACAAAAACAGCTTTACTAAAAAAGTTCCAGAAGCGGGAGTTATATTCCAATTGCATTCCCGAGGAAAAGTCTTCATCTCTCCCCTCCGGCTCAAAGGATTTGTGGAGAAATAATCTTCCGCTCCATAAATTATCTTCTGATATCAGGTTGTAGTCAACTCCCACAACCCGGTTAAACCGATCTTCTTCGGCCAGAAAGTCGTAGTCTTTTGTAGACTGACGATTAATAAAGAATAAGCCAATGTTTGAACGTGAGAACACCTGCTGCTGAATTGCCAGCATCATATTATTGTTCGAGGCAATTTCGTTGGCCTCATCGGCCTCAGTTTGAAGGTTGAGGAAACCAATTCGCAGTCGGTTGTTCAATTTACCGCTGAGCCGTACCCCCCCTATTATGCTATTTTCAATGGTGTTATCAGCGGTGTCCCGAGCAATGCCAATACGTCTAGAAAAAAAGGGGTTGCTATCCCGGGAATCACCAAAGTCTGCAAAGAGGTCAATATTGTCAATAAAAAATTGCCGTCTTTCGGGAAGGCCGATTTCAAAACGCGTCAGGTTGGTTATCTGATTATCTACCTCTACCTGAGAAAAATCGGGATTAATCGTGACATCGAGATTCAGGCTATTCCCGATGGATACCTTGGCATCACCACCAACTTTGAAATTATTTATAGAGGATTGATTTTCAAAATCCTGGGCATTCAGATAATTGATATATGGGATAATGGCAAATGGTGTTCTGGATTTACCCAGGGGTTTTTCAAAAATCATATCCCCCATAAAGGTAAGACCGAAGATGTTCTGATTCTGTGGAATGCGTACCCAGGTACTATTTTCATTGCTCTGGGTATCAAATCGATAGCTATTAAAACGCCATTTTCTTTCCCCTTCTCGGAATTTAAATGAGGTTAGGGGAATAACCATTTCCGAGGTGTAATAATTATCGTAGATCTTAGATTCTCCCTTCCACTTAACATCCCAGGAAATGGTAAATCCTCTCAGGTCAAGACCACCTCCTGAAACGAGCCCTTCGCGCCTAACCCCATAAGGATTTGTTCCAAAGAGGAAGGCATTGTTTCCATCATTGAAGGTGTCAAAAAGCAAGGTTATATTATCGCTGTTTCCGGCCCTGAAATCGCGTTTAAGGGACTCTATAGCATAGTCTTTTCCTTTGGTGTAGACCGTAATCCCAATGTAAAGATTTTTATCATCGTAGAGCATTTTTATATCGGTTTGCTCTCTGGCCAGGATGGAATCTACAGGAAAGTATTCCCAAAAATCTTTAGCGCTGTCCGCTTCACTCCAGATAGGTTCGTCAAGGATACCATCAAGTTTGATAAAATCATTTATATATTTTACCTGAAACGACTTTTGTTTGTTGCTGAAATCATTCTGCGACTGACTCGTCAGGATACCTAACAATAAAAAGGAGGTCATTAAGACCATCCTACCTTTTATACCCGTAGTGTTTAACATTCTGGCAAATTTAACAGTTTTAAGCGTTAAAGAAATCCCAAAATTAAATGTACAATATCTGGCGGGTTATCGTGGGGTGTGTATAAAATTATTGTGGGGATTTTTTGAATTCTGAGCAAGTCTTTAATTTTAGGTTTCAGAAAGTAAGATTTAACACTGCCTTTAATTCCCATTCTCTATTTTTACAAAAAATGTATACATGAAGAAATTATTACTTGTCTTAATTGTATTTGCACATTTTTCATACGCTAACCCTCCTGTCTGGGGAAAGACAGGCCACAGAGTAGTGGGGGAGGTAGCCGAAAAACACCTCAGTAGGAAAGCGAGGAAGCAGGTACAAATGATTCTTAATGGTCGTTCCCTGGCGGCAGTGTCCAATTATGCGGACGATATCAAATCAGACACCTTGTACCGAAAATACTATCCCTGGCACTATGTGAATTATGCGGCTGGTAAATCCTACGGCGATGATGCTGTAAGTGAGGAAGGAGACATCGTCATGGCCATACAGACCTGTATTGAAAAGCTAAAAAATAAACTAACCCCAAAAGAAGAAAGGACATTTTTCCTTAAAATGCTCGTCCATTTCGTAGGGGATCTTCACCAACCGCTACATGCGGGATGGGCTGAAAACCGGGGAGGAAATGATATTAAAATCGAGTGGTTTGGACATGAGAGTAATCTGCATCGGGTGTGGGACTCGGATTTGATCGACAATTTTGGTATGAGCTATACCGAACTTGCAGACAACCTGCCGGATCTTTCAAAAAAACAACGGAAAATGATACAGGAGGGGGATGTTTTTACCTGGGTAGAGGAATCGCATAAGCTGGCTAATGCTATCTATGCTACCGTTGAATCGGGGGATAGTCTTGGCTACAGGTATAACTATTTGTATTGGGCTACCGTGGAAGAACAACTGTTAAAAGGGGGAGTAAGACTTGCAGCTGTATTAAACGAACTCTTTGATTAGCGTTTCGCTATTTTATTTCCGGTAATGTTACGCTGACGACTACTCTTAAATCTTTTAGTATCATCAGAGCGGAGCTTGGCATGTTTCGTGGATCGTCCCTGAACCCTTTTCCTCCACATCCTGAAACTACTAGGCTTCATTTCCCGTCTCATGATCTCAATGGTATCCTGTTCGGATATCCCGAATTGAAACTCTATGGCTTCAAATGGAGTGCGGTCTTCCCAGGCCATTTCTATTATACGGTCTAGCTCTCTTTCTGTAAAATCTTTTTTCATAGCCCGGTAAAGATAAGGGGAAATTCTGAGCTTATTTTATTACCCTGAAGGTGAGGTTGATACGTTCGCCGATTTCCCTGCTGGTTTTTGGAAGCTGATGAAGCCAGTGATGTTGAGTACTTCCTTTCATAATAAGGAGGCTGCCGTTTTCGAGTATCATTTTATGCTTCCATTCAGAATTGTCCTTGTGTTTTAAGTGAAACACGCGTTCTTCTCCAAGCGAGACAGAAGCAATCACAGGATTCCTTCCCAGGGAGGGTTCGTTATCGGCATGCCAGCCATTACTGTCTTTCCCGTTACGGTATAGATTGAGCAGGCAGCTGGTGAACTGTATAGGGGGAATTAGTTGTTCAATCTGTGCTTTTAATTCCTTTAGTTCCGGTGTAAACTTCAAGGGGTGCATGGTGATGTTGGAGTAAGAATAAGGCTGGCCGTTATTGCCGTAAAGAGCAGTTAACCTGGGCTGAGGATAGGTTTTTCCAAAAACCCGGATATCATCCTGCTGCCAGGCAACAGAAGTGCGTAAGCTCTCCATAAGTTGACAAGCCCGGTCTCCCGATAGGAAATTTCGGAAGTAGACAATATCACTCTGGGGCAGGTCTATTTTAAGAGGACTTCCCTTCTCCACCTTTTAGGTCATGATTTTTTTCAACTGATTCCTGTATTCTGAGGGATTTTGTCCTGTAAAGGCTTTAAAAGACTTATTAAAGTGGGAAAAGTTATTAAAGCCACTCTCAAAACACACTTCAGTGATACTCATAGGTTGTTCTGCCAGCAATTTGGAGGCATGTACGAGTCGGCATTCATTGACAAACTGGACAAAGGTCTTGTTGGTGATTTTCTTGAAATACCGGCAAAAGGACGGAACCGTCATGCTTACCATGTCGGCAATTTCATCCAGGGAAATATCTTCCTTGAAATTTTGTTTCACATGGTTAAAGACCACATTGATCCTGTCATTGTCCTTCACCTCAGTTTTCAGGGAAAATCC
>JABDQK010000113.1 GCA_013042255.1 Flavobacteriaceae bacterium
TAAAGATATTATTTTTTGGAATACCTTTACCCTTCCCGTTTAGGGCTAACTGACCAATCAACTGTGGAAATTACCTTTACCTCCTGGATCCTTGCCTTTTTAGCCTCTTTTATACTGGGCATCTCCAAAGCAGGTGTTAAGGGGATTGCAGTTATCATTATTACCCTCATGGCCCTGGCTTTCGGTGCGCGGGCTTCTACCGGCCTGCTGGTGCCTTTGTTTGTTATGGGTGATATTTTTGCAGTTTCGTATTACAACAAGCACGCCCAATGGAAATATATCCGGCGTTTCCTCCCCTGGATGATGAGTGGAGTAGTCCTAGGGGTAATCCTGGGAAACGACCTTCCTGAAGACACTTTTAACGTGGCCATGGTGATCGTAATATTGGGCAGTGTGGTAATGATGACCTGGTGGGATATGCGCAAGTCTAAAGTAGTTCCCACACATTGGGGTTTTGCTGGAATTATGGGAATCCTGGCCGGAATCACGACCATGATTGGGAACCTGGCCGGGGCCTTCTCAAACATTTTTTTTCTTGCAATGAGGATTCCAAAAAATGAATTTATTGGAACCGCGGCCTGGCTTTTCTTAATTATCAACCTCTTTAAACTACCTTTTCATATCCTGGTATGGAAAACCATCACTTTCGACACCCTGCTTATCAATGCCAAACTTCTTCCAGGCGTGGTGCTGGGGCTTTTTTTTGGGGTCCGACTTGTAAGGATCATCCGGGAAGCTCACTACCGAAAAATGATACTTCTCCTCACCGCTCTGGGTGCTTTAATTCTATTGTTTAGATAGTCATTCCGTAAATTTTAGTATTTTACCCATTGATTTGCTGGACTTTAGGTTTCAGCTTCCCTGTATCATGAACCATCTCAAGAGATCTTTATTGCTGTGTTGCCTGCTGTTGTTCTCCTGTAAAGAGTACAAAGTGGGGAAAAATAGCACTCTGCGTGCTGAGCCGGCTAAAAGAGACCTGGCACAGATACAGGCCGATGGAAAACTGCATGCACTTATTGCTTATAGTGCAACGAGTTATTTTCTCTATCGGGGCCAACCCATGGGGTATGAATACGAATTGCTCAAACGACTTGCCGACGACCTTGGGGTAGAACTGGTACTTCACCTCTCCCGCGACCTGGACGAAATGCTGAGTGAACTTCAGAAAGGCGAAGTAGACATCGTGGCACACGGCCTGGCAATTACTGCTGAGCGTAAAAAAGAAGTTTCTTTTGCCGAATACCTTTATATCACAGAACAGGTACTGGTGCAGCGCAAGCCTGATGGCTGGCGAAAAATGACCCTCGACAATATCAAGGAGATGATGGTGAGTGATCCTATAGAACTTATCGGGGATACCGTTTCTGTTCGTAAAAACTCTTCCTATTTTAAAAGGATAAAAAATCTTTCCCGGGAGATCGGGGGAGAAATCATCATTGATACTTTAACCGGGAATTATGCTACCGATGAAATAATTAAAATGGTAGCAGAAGGGGAGATTAAATATACCCTGGCGGATAAAAACCTGGCATCCATTAATGCCTCCTATTACCCAAATCTGGATGTGTCGGTTCCGTTGAGTTTCTCCCAGCGTATTGCATGGGCCCTAAGGCCCGAAGCAAAGCAATTGCTCAAGGCGACCAATGAGTGGATAAAAAAAGAAAAAAAGGAAACCGACTATTACGTTATCTACAACAAATATTTTAAGAATAAAAGGAGTTTCAGACGAAGGGTCAATAGCCCATTTTACAGCCTTAACCAAAAACAGATCAGTCGATATGATCCTATTATCAAGGAGAACTCGAAGTTATTGGGGTGGGACTGGCGATTACTGGCCTCCCTCATTTATCAGGAATCCCGTTTCGATCCAAATGCAGAATCCTGGACCGGGGCAAAGGGACTCATGCAGCTTATGCCGGGAACAGCGCAGGATTTAGGGGTAACCGAAACTGCGGATGCCGGAGAAGTGATTAGGGCTGGCTCTAAATACCTCAGGCAGCTATATCGGAATTTTGCACAAGTGACAGATACGGTTCAGCGTATTAAATTTACTATGGCAGCATACAACTGTGGGTATAGTCACGTTCTGGACGCCCAGAACCTGGCACGTGAAAAGGGGCTGAAAGACAGTATCTGGGACGATCATGTGGAGAAAATGATCCTCGCCCTGAGTTTTCCCAAAAATTACAATCACGAGGTAGTTAAGTTTGGTTATGTGCGAGGTTTGGAGCCTTTCCAATATGTTGAACAGATCTTTCAACGATACGACCATTACCAGAAATTTATCGATAGGGAGGAACCGGCAAACAGAAGTCTAGCGGGTTCTTAATCTGCCCAGAATCTGTTTTGCAAATTTTTTATCATCTTCCAGGATATCAAAAAAAGAGGCTATAAAATCAGAAGCTTCTTTGTACTGACCCGGATCCTGAAACCGTTCCTTTATTTTTGAAACTTCATTGAGCATAAACGGTTTTTTCGCCAGGCAGGCCTGCCGCACCATTTCCAGATGTGCCTCTTCGCGCTCATATCCTTTATAAATTCTATCTGTAACCATTGAAATGGAGCCGGACAAATTCTGTATGTTGGTTACGGCGGCATAGGGGGCATTGACCAGTCCGGACATGTCAAAATCGTATGGGACAGGAATAATTTTATTGTTGGCGAAGAGAAGTTTCTGATTGTGTTTTTGCTTTGTAGAATAGTCGGTGTTTGCAATCATAAACTGAAAAAAAGAATTCTGGATGGAGGATATGGGGTCGTGTTGCAGCGGATGAATAAGTCGCTTTATCTCCTGCCCTTCATATCGCAGCGTTAAATAGTCCATATCTTCAATAAGAAATCCCAATACGCTGTGCGTGACCTCCCGCCTGCCTTTTGCCTCAACAAGTGATATTTCAGTAAGGCGTGTTTTAAAGTGGTAGGGGGCTAGAATTTCGTAGAGTTTGTAAGCAAGGTATTCCCTTAGTACATAATCACTGGTATTCCTGTCTAGCAGACAAGGAAGTACCAATTTGAGTTTTCTATTGCCTTCAAAGGGTGTTCCTTCAATCCGGGAGTTAGAGAATTTTAACTTTAAGGGAGCGAAATAACAGGTTTTTCGTCTGAAATTTCCTCTTGCCCTTAGTTTAACCGATATGGAATCCCAGCTATTTCCCTCCATATACCAGATCATGGAAGCGAGGTAGGTACTGTCATTGGTTTCCTTCTTTACCTGCTTGTTGGAATACTTAAGTTTGATGGGAAGTGGTGCCTCATCACTGAAAAGTGGCGGCCGGGGTATATCTGAATTAAACACTGCGATGTCCTGCCCATATCCGGGAAAGCTCAACGTAAAGAGAAAGCTAAAAATGAAGGCTTTCATGCACTTGGTTTTCATCTGGCTGATCTGTCCCTGTAAGATACATATAATTGCATAAGTTGGTGAATAGCTGACCTTTTGGAATGATTTGTTTGAAGAAAGGTCTGTTAAGGTATTGTTAATGTATTAACTTTTCTTTAACTTGTGTGTTATACCAGTAATGTGATCTAATGGATGAATCAACACGATTATTCGGAGCCAGGATATGTACGGGACTGCTATTAATTACCGTAGCAACCCTCGTTATTTTAGCCTATCAGGAGTATTCTGCTGAATTAGCCAGGGAAGCTGAATTCTATATCGCTTCCTCCTTAAATCAATTTGACACCACTCTGGCGGTCAAATAAAGAGTCGCCCTTACGGTTATGGTACTACCCGGGCTTTTAAGATCTGAAAAATTACATCAATTGGACCATGAAAATCCGGTAGTTCTACTGCCGGATTTTTTAATTCAAAGGTCTTCCGGCACCGACAGGACAACGATTTTTACTTGCCATTTCAATATTTTATTTAAAAAATTTCGGGAAAATGTGACCTCCTTCAAAAAATGGGGTCTTAAGTATGGGAACACATCCTCATGGATAACTAAATCAACTGAAATGAAATCGAAAAGTATAATGCAAGCTGTTCAATGGGCCGCCCATGAACTCGTTTGTCGCTATGCTTTAATGTTTCACTATCTTGGTGGCCGTTATCATTGCTCAGAATGGCAACCAACCGTAACTCATGGTAACAATACTTAGAAAATTATTTCTGGTAGTCATCGGGGAACGGAATAAATCTGCCCTCGACAAGGATCATCCATACCGCGAACTCTCTGATGAGGAATTGGTAGAGAAGATCGTGGCGACAAACAACACCCTGCTCTTCGGAATAATATACGACCGGTATGCAGACAGGGTGTATACTAAATGTTCCGGCTTTGCCCAATCTGTAGATGAGGCAGAAGACCTCACCCAGGATGTTTTCCTTACTATTTATATCAAACTTGGCGGCTTTAAGGGCATCTCCAAATTCTCGAGTTGGGTCTATTCCATCACCTATAACTTTTGCGTCAATTATGTCACCCGGAATAAAGGGCGAAAGATCAGGGAACAATCTGAAAAATACGACGCAACAGAACATCAACTGGCTGTTGAGGTAGAAGACCGTAGTTTCTTCCATATGCGTTCTGATAAATTAAAAACGGTGCTGGAACAAATCCCCCCGGAAGACAAGACCCTGCTGCTGCTTAAATACCAGGACGATGTTCCGGTAAAAGAGTTATGCGCCTTACTAGACCTTGGCGAAAGTGCTGTAAAAATGCGCCTGAAAAGAGCCAAAGCAAAAACATTAGCAACCTATAATGCACTCCCCTGATGGCAGAAAACGTACAAAATCCTTTTAAAGATCTCGGCAAACGAATCATGGAAGCCCCTCCAAACCTCAAAAAAAAGGTGATGCAGGACGTAGCTGTCGCTAAACTATTTATAGACCTCGCCTCCCTTTATACGGTTAATACGAAAGAGCTAATCGCAAGTTTGTTTAAAACAAGAAAAAAAGACCAATAAACCTTTCACAATTATGGAAACACTAGGAAGCCTAGCAACAGATTCACTCAAGTCCATCGTCCAGGATATCGTCTCAGCATTACCCGGAATCCTTGGCGCTATTATCGTCCTGATTATCGGATGGCTGATCATCAAGATCATTGGGTTTGTACTTAAAAAAATTCTCAGACTGGCAAGGGTTGATTCCCTGTCTGACAAAATAAACGACGCCCATTTATTTGGGGAGGAGAGTAAAATTAAAGTAGATGTGATAAAGATACTTCTGGGCTTTATAAAAGGAGTCCTATGGATCACCTTTATCATTGTAGCTGCAGAGGTCATGGGCCTCACCATCATCTCCACAGAAATATCAAACCTTCTGCGATACCTTCCTGTACTGCTTAGCGCGGTGGTTATTTTTATGATCGGGATGTATGCTGCCAGGCTCATTAAAAAGGCCTTGATAAGCATTTTTGATTCTATGGGAGTGGGCGGTTCAAAGATCATTAGTAGCATCGTTTACTATATGATTATCATCTTCGTCCTTGTCACAGCTCTCAATCAGGCTGGAATTGATACGGCGATCATCACCAGTAATATCACCATGATAATAGGGGCCTTCCTCCTGGCTTTTGCCATTGGCCTTGGGCTGGGATCGAGAGAGGTAGTCGGGAAATTGCTGAACACCTTCTATGCCAGAAAGACTTTTGCCGTTGGGGACGCCATCAAAACCAAAAAAATTGAAGGTACCATTGAGGCCATAGAAGGAATCCTTGTAACTATCAAGACCAAAGAGGGGAAGATTGTGATTCCTATTGAGGATCTGGTACAAAACAAAG
>JABDQK010000119.1 GCA_013042255.1 Flavobacteriaceae bacterium
GGGTTTGGGAATGCCCGGATCTTTTTGAATTACCGGTTGCAGGGACCGATGAGAGCAGGTGGGTTTTGTTAATCAGTATCAATCCCGGGGCCCCCAATGGAGGAAGCGGCACACAATATTTTATAGGAGATTTTGACGGAACCAGCTTTACTTCCGATCAAGAAGAAGCGAGATGGCTTGATTGGGGTACCGATAATTATGCCGGGGTTACTTACAATAATGTACCAGATGACGATCGTATCTTTATAGGGTGGATGAGTAACTGGACATATGCCAGGGATACGCCTACTGAGGTTTGGAGAAGTGCAATGACCCTGCCCAGGAAACTAAGTCTGGAAAAGATAAATGAGGAGTACACTTTATTGAATTATCCAATTTCAGGAATTGAAGAGCTTTTAAACGAACAGTCGGGCCTGAGTGTTGAGATCCCTCCGAATACCAGTGAGGCCATCGTTCTCGAAAATGGTAATCAGAGCGCTATTCATTTTGTGAGCCCACTGACTGATATTACTGTATCATTTAAGAATGAGGTAGGGGAGGAATTGCTTTTAGAATTAGATAGTGAGGAAGGCCTGCTTGTGCTCGATCGTTCAAAAAGCGGCATTGTCGATTTTCAGGAAATGTTTGCCAACATTCAGCAAATGCCCCTGGATAATTTGCCGGAAGGGGATCTAGAATTTGATATTTTCCTCGATGCTTCCTCTGTAGAGGTATTCGTAAATAAAGGACAGTTTGTGATGACCTCCCAACTGTTTCCCACCACAAGTTTTGACGAATTGGTTATCAACAATGACGGAAACAAAGTGTCACTAGTTCCTGAACTCAGGACGTATAGTGTAAAAAGAATATGGAGAAGTGGTGACTAGGAAATAGTCTTTTTGATTTGCCCAATTTGATATACAGGAGCTTCTTCCCAGCTGATCATCGCATTGATGCATTTGAACTGATGGAAATTGAATATCTCATTGTCCCTGATAATTCTTTCTTTAATAATACTCGCTTTTAACAATCGGGCTCTTCGTGTTCCTTCTAGCAGGGGGTGTTTAGGTGTTACCCATTTGTCGCCATCAAAGAAAACCAAATTAGCATAGGAAGAATCAGTAATTTCTCCATTTCTGCACATAATTATTTCATCCCCTTCCGATTTGTTTAATAAATCCATTATCCATTGCCTGTCCTCAAATTTGTAGGGGTAGCCGGCAGATCCAATGTCAACAAGACTGAAAGTGCCCAGCTTTTTAATATGATAAGGAGCAAATTCTACTGAAACCTTTCCATGCAAGTTGTAAACAACTCTGCATTTAAAAATACCATTGAGATATTCTTCAGGTACGGAGATGACTTCATCCAGCAGGAAAGGATTAAAGTGGCCAAAATGATTAAAGGTATTGTTCAAACGAAGTTGATGCTCTTCGAGTAGGGGAAATTTGCCATTTTCCAGGCGTATGGATTCAATAAACCGGTACATATACTTTGTCTATCATTTCCTGGTATTCACTTTCCAATGTACTCTGGGCCGTAATCCCACCACCACTTTTAAACATTCCATTCTGATCTATAAAGCGTATAAGAACACAACTATCCAGGGCTGTGCCATCAAAGATACCTGCTACACCTGTATAATAACCCCTGGGCAGTCCTTCAATTTCCTGAATTAGCTCACAGGTTTTTGGTTTGGGCGCGCCTGAAATGGAGCCTGCAGGCAGCATCTCCTGCAAAAGATCGCCTATGGAAGTCCTGAATTCAGGTAGGAGTTTACCACGTATTTCAGAACTCACCTGCCCGATCTCCTTTCCTTCTGATCGAAGCACTTCGTAATATCTGTATTTAGTAACCTCTACACTTCTTGCAACTTTGCTGAGATCATTTCTCATCAGGTCAACGATGGTTGCGTGTTCCGCTGCTTCCTTGGCATCGGCCAGGATAAGCTGTTTCGCTTGTGGAATATCCGCATTGATGGTGCCCTTCATGGGATAAGTGTAAATATATCCGTCATCTATCTTTATAAAAGTCTCCGGACTGAAGCTAACAAACTCATTTTCTAGGTAAACGGCGTATTTTGACCTCGAGCTGTAGAA
>JABDQK010000122.1 GCA_013042255.1 Flavobacteriaceae bacterium
AGATATCCGGGGTGTATCCTACAAGAGAAATGAGTCCGACAGCTGTTCCTGTCAATACCAGTGGGATTCTACCCCGTTCCATCACAGCAAAATACAAAGAACGGGCGGCATATACCCCTGTAGCCACGACCAGTATGGATATAAAGAAAAGCGCCGTTTCTGAGTTATCTAAGATTCCACTGGCAAATAACAGTGACCCAAAAAAGGATATTAGAAAACTTATCAGCAACCAGTAGGTGGTTTGTGACCGGTCTGCCACGAAGCCAATTGCGACTCCCACCACTGGCCTTATATACAGAAGAAAAGTGCCAACCTGAGCCGACTCAACCTGGTTGTAAAGCATAACATCCCTTGCATAAAGTGAGAAGACGTCTGTAATTTTATATCCCACATAGGCACATAAAATGATGATCATCAAAAGCCAGACCGAGGGAAGTTTCAGCACTTCTTTTACCTGTGAATAGGTAATACGTTCCAAAATGATGGACCGCTCAATTTTGGCGTCGAGCTTCATAAAAAACCAAACCAGGAGTCCAATCAGCACGACAATTCCAGAAGAAGCAAGGATTACAAACCTGAAGGATGCCCTGCTTTCTTCCAAAGAAGCCTCATTAAGTCCGGAAGTCATTGTAAGAGAAAATATAAGTACCCCGAGCGAACTAAAAAGAGCACCCACAAGGCCTCTACCGCCATCGAGAAATCCGAATGCCTTACCCTGAGAGGTGTCACCTCCCCAAACACGGGTGGCTTTGATCATGGGAGCCCAGAATAGGAAAATAGTTGTAAAACCCCAGTATCCGTAAAGGACATTCAACACACTAAATGAAGGGAATGTGGCATAGATTAGTCCACCAAGGGCGGTCATCCAGAGCGCAAGCGCAATGAGTTTTCGAGGTGGATACTTGTCTGCCAGGGGTCCGCCAAAAAGGTATGACAACAAGGCTACGATTCCGTAAACCGAAAAACACAAGCCTAATTCAACATTGGTGAGTTCAAAGGTGTCGAGCACTGTAGGTCTGAAAACCCTTGCCAGGACAAAAGGAAGAATAAAAACAGATTCCCCGGCGAGTATTAGTAAAGCGAGGAAGTACCAAGGGGGTCTGTGGCTATGCATAAGGCCGGGAAGATACTATATATCTCAGATATGATTAACGCGTTCAACCGAAAAGGTATATTCGGTTAGACTATTCTTTCCTGAAAATATCGAGGGTTTTGTGATACTCATCGTAGAGGACCAGCTTTTTAGGAGTGAGTTCCATAATCGGGAATATAATGGGTTTATTAGCCAGGGATCCTTCAGTGTCAAGGTTGATGAAGTCACCAGGGATTTCTCTTTCCTCCGGATTTATTTGGTCATCAAGGAGGGTGATCCGTTGTCTGTTCGGACTTAATTGCCAATTCCCTTTTCGTTTGGTCCCTTTCAAGCCATCCTTCAGAGATACAACATCGTAGGAAAAAGATCCGTCGGTATTGAAGGTGAAGTAATATTTCATGGGATTTTTAGCGGTATCCTTCAGGGCGACCAATAATTGTTCGCCATCTTTAAAACTACCCGTATTTACCCATGTCCCGTAAAGGTCATTGATTCGGATTTGCTGAGATTCAGCCTGTATAAAGCAGAGGCTAAAAAAAGCCAGGAAAAACCAGGTTCTGCTTTGATTTACAATGTTATTTAGCATAAAAATCACAATAACGATCAGGGTCAACGAGACTATAAAACCCACTAATCACAATTCTATAACGTCCAAAATGATCAATTTATTCCAAATAGGGAATTTTCACAAAGCATCGAGATCGAATTCAAGGGGAGCAGGATCCGGGAGATTCAATTCCCTTATTAACTCCAGAAAACGAGGGTCTTTTTTTAAATCACTGTTATCTGTCATTACCCTTATCCAGGGATACCAGGCATGTCCTTTGGCATTCTCAATCCATTTAAAATAGTTGTCAAAATCACTTAATTCTGCATATAAAATTGCCAGGCAAAGCGAACCGAAAGGCGTTTTTGGCAGCGATTCTATTTCTGCAATTATCCCTTTAGCCTCCTTAATATTCCCCTTCCTGATCAATACGGGTCCATATCCCATATATTTCCAGCCTACATTGATTTCACCGGCACGTCTGAGGGTCTCGAGGGCCTGTTCGGTTTTACCCTGGTCAAATAGGATCCTTCCCTCAATAAATAGCGACAATGCATAATCCCTTTCCGTCTGGGCTGCCTTTTCTGTTTCAGCCAGACCTTCTTCATACAAACCAACCCACCGATATAATTCTCCCAGCCAGGCCGAGTGTAAGGGGGTAAAAGGATCTAGTTCCTCAGCGAGCTTGTGCTCTACAATGGCTTCATTCATCTTTCCGAAAAGTGCCAGATACCAGGCTCTGTGGTAGTGGTTATAGGCCATGTTGGGATTGAGTTCATTGGCCCTTTTAAAAGCGTAGTCAGCCAATTGCCAGTCCCAACCAAAATAGGTGTGGTAATGTGCAAGGGCTGCCCAACCTTCAGCATTGGTTGAATCGAGTTGTATGGCTCGTTTTGCAGCGGCTTCGGCCTTTGGCAGAACATCCGGAGGTGGCATCAGGCTGTGGCCCAGCATGATGTATGCTTCGGCCAAACCGGAATAGGCGTATGGATCTGCAGGATTTCGTTCAACTGCTTCCTGAAAGTAGACCAAACCCTTGTTCCAATCTTGAAACGTAGACTTGCTCAAATAGTGTTTCCCTTTCAGATACAATTCATAAGTTTCAGGATTTACGGGCCTTATCCCTGCACTTATAGGAAGATCTCTAATTTGAATGTCAATTCCCATTTGGGCAGAGAGGTCGGCTGCTATCTCTGCCAAAAGATGTCTCACCTTGCTCACATCATCTTTGTATTGTTTTTGCCAGACAGCTTCTTTCTGCAGCTCAGTTCTCATATCTACGGTAATACTCAATGTATTCTCATTGCGTT
>JABDQK010000124.1 GCA_013042255.1 Flavobacteriaceae bacterium
AACATAATGCCCAAAGCGTCAGGTAAAAAAGAGGTTGTAAAACGCTGACATAGGCAAAACGGAATGTACTTATAAACTCTACCTCCTGTATCTGTGGTTTTAAAAACCACCTCCAGATAAAGATAAGGGGGGCATTGATCGTAAGGAAAACAAAGTTTAATATACGCTCAACAATAGGTTTTGTTTTTTGTTTCTTTTCCAGTGTTTTCCCGCTATATTTCCCTATAGCCCTATTCGTCTCCCCGGGATCGAGATAGTTTACAGCTTGACTATCCAGGTAATTGTGAATAGCGTCGTATTCTGAGAGATCCTCAATATGAGTAGTATTTCTTTTCAATGCCTCGGACACTACATCTTTTGTTCTGGTCACCGAAGTAGCAATTTCATTTTCAGAGTAGTAATCTCTGGCTGAAATAGGTTCGCTGAAATAAAATGCAACCCGATCAGGAAATCTGTCGGCCTTTTCATAATTAATCCCTACAGGAACCAGCAGGACGTCCAGTTCAGGTTCTTTCTCAAGTGCTGTAAATAATATTCGGGTAAAGCCTTTGCTCAGCGGTCGTACCCTCCTCATTATATTGTGATTGGCTTCAGGAAAAAGTAAAATGGTCTTCCCAGTCTGCAGCAGTTGGGTACATTGCTCGAAAATAGCGGTGTTCTTAGATAATGTATCTCTCCCGTCCCGAATCCGGTAGATGGGAAGCATCCTTAGAAATTTAAAGAACTGATTCACCAGAGGATTGATAAAAATATCTGACCGGGTAAGAAAATACGAGCGAAAAGGTGTAAAAGCGGCAATGACCAGGGGGTCGAGTAAAGCATTCTGATGATTAGCCAGAAAAATTACTGCCTGGTTCCGGGGAATGTTTTTAATGCCGTGAAGCTGGATTTCCCTGAAGTAGCAGAAAAGTGCCATACAGGCCATTTTCTGAGTAAGAAAATACATAATTGACCTCATCTCCCTACCTCCTTCTCCAAAGGTTTATAAGCCCAGAACGTACCCAGAACCAGGCCTGAAATAAGATGCCAGATACCCCAGAAAGCCGTTAGAACAGCCATTCCCCCAAGGCCTTCAAAGAAAGTAAATATCAAAATAAGGCCAAGACCCGAATTCTGAATCCCTGTCTCAACAGTAATACTCCTTATATCCTCCAAAGGGAGTTTAGCCATTCTGGCCAGGGAGAAGCCGGTAAAAAACGCAAGGGCATTATGCAGGAGTACAATCCAGAAAACATAGAGAATATAATCCTCTATCAGCGTTCGGTTGTTATATACTACAAACAGGATCAGACAGACAAAAAAGACGAGCGAAATAGTCTTAAGGTATTTAGCAAGCTTTTCTGCCACAGCCGGGTAGCGTTCATTAATCACAATTCCTAAAACCAGAGGGACTCCCAGGATCAGAGCTACTATTTCTATCATTTCAAGGGGCGCAATCGACACTTCCTTTAAAATAACCTGTGTGGGCGGATACAGAGCAGCCCAAAAACTCAGGTTCACAGGAGTCATAATTACAGCTAACAGGGTTGCATTGGCAGTTAAGGTTACTGAAAGGGCCCGGTTCCCTCCTGCAAAGGAAGTAATGAAATTGGAAATATTTCCTCCCGGACAGGCGGCCACAAGGATCATCCCCAGTGCAATACTCGGTATGGGTTTTATCAGAAGGACAAGTAAAAAAGTGAGAAAGGGCAGTGCCAGGAACTGGCAGACCACCCCAACCAGTACAGGGCGGGGATTTTTAAACAAGTCCTTGAAATCAGAAATCCTGATATGCAGTGCCACTCCAAACATGATTAATGCCAGGATACTATTGAGGATCCAAAGCGTTTCTGTGGAAAAATTTATACGCGCCGCGTCAAGGGTTGAATTGATCACTTGTTTTATTAGCTAAAAACCAAAGGGCTTTATCCAAAGATAAACAGATTCATTTACAAGGCATCTCTCAGGGTAGGATCTGCAATCTGAGTCGTACAGCGGTAGGATATAACCAAGGTTTTAACCTTATTTTGAAACGAGGTATGTATTTTTGTAAGAGAAGAAAAAAATTATGGCACGAACACCTAGTAATATGCTGCCTTTAGGCACCAAGGCACCATCTTTTAAGCTGATCGACACCATTTCGGACACCACCCTCGGCCTGGATGATGTAAAAGGGGAAAAAGGCACTGTGGTTATGTTTATCTGTAATCACTGTCCTTTTGTCAAACACGTCAATCATCAGCTGGTTTTACTGGCCAGGGAATATATGGACAAGGACATCGGTTTTGTTGCGATATCGAGTAATGACGTTGAAAATTATCCTCAGGATTCTCCAGATCTGATGAAGGAAAACGCGAGGGAAGAAGGATATCCCTTTCCCTATTTATACGATGCCACACAGGCAGTGGCCAGGGCTTATGACGCCGCCTGTACACCCGATTTTTATCTCTTTGACAGCCAACTGAATCTCGTTTACCGTGGACAGTTAGACGACAGCCGTCCGGGAAATGGCATTGCTGTTACAGGGAAAGATCTGCGTAAGGCGTTGGATAATCTAGTCGCAGGAGAACCACAGGCCGAAGATCAAAAACCTAGTATTGGATGTAATATAAAATGGAAAGAGAACTAGAGCAGGGAGAGCTCGACAATGTTCGTCTTGAACTGCTCGAGCCAGAGCATCATGAAACCTATTGTAAGATAGGGGAACAAGCTTACAGGGACCATTATCTCCACCTTTGGCCCGAACAGAATCCTTCACCCTATATCAGAACTAGTTTTACAACTGAAAGTATCGCACGCGAATCCTGGGAGGAG
>JABDQK010000127.1 GCA_013042255.1 Flavobacteriaceae bacterium
GCCGTCATCTGCTCAGGAGTTCTGCTGATGTTGCTTGGGTTCTTAAAAATGGGTAGGCTGGCCGACTTTTTTCCGGCCTCAACCATTCAGGGAATGCTGGCCGCAATCGGGATTGGGATCCTGGCCAAGCAATTTCATATTATGATTGGCCATAACAATGAGGCCGGGAATATTATGACTCTTATACTGCATATGCCCTCCGGTTTGTATTCTCTTTGGGAGAGCGATGGCAGTAGTGTTGTAGCTGCAGCTATTGTAGGTGTTATAAGTTTAATGATCATGGCTTTCTACGGTAAGATAAGAAGCAAATGGGTGCACCTGATCCCTGCTCCTATGTGGATCCTTTTGCTTTCAATAGGCTTCCATTACTTCTGTTCATTCCTGGCCCTCCCTTATCCCATTAAAAAGGAATTGCTGATCCCAATACCGGATAATGTTTTGGCTTCCCTGGCCTATCCGGATTTTGGAATGGCCCTGAGTCAGAAATTCATCTTTGCGGTTTTTGCCATTACCCTTATTGCAGGGATTGAGTCCTTGCTAAGTATAAAAGCCGTGGATAGACTAGACCCCGCGAACCGTCATTCAAATGTAAACAAGGACCTGAAAGCCCTTGGCCTGGCCACGGTAATCAGTGGTTTCCTGGGTGGACTCAATGTGGTTACAGTGATCGCCCGAAGTTCTGTGAATGTAAATACCGGGGCCACCAATCGTTCTGCCAACTTTTTTCACGCTCTATTTTTACTGGCCTTTGTCCTGCTTTTCCAGGAACAACTCAGGAAAATTCCCCTTTCTGCCCTGGCAGCTATCCTGGTCTATACAGGTTACAAACTAGCTACACCTGCCCTGGTGAAGAGAATTGCCGGAGTAGGTAAAGAGCAGATCCTTATTTTCTTTTCCACGGTCCTCGCTACCTTACTCACTAATCTGATCACGGGAATAGCCGTAGGGATTCTCGTTACTTTTATAATCCATGTTCTGGTTAACAAGAGCGTTTTGCTTTTTATTACCCATCTCTTTAAACCTAATATCCTGATGTTCAGGGAGGCCGATGGGGGAAATTATTTTATCAGTGTAAAGCATTTCTGTAGCTTCCTGAATTTCTACAAATTAAAGAATAAGCTCGATGCAATCCGGGAAACGGAAGAGGTGGTACTTGATTTCTCTATGTGCAGTTTCGTAGATCATACGGTTTTGGAGGGGCTCGAAAATTACCGGCAGATCTTTGATCTTAAAGGGGGGCATATGGAACTCATTGGCCTTGACAAACACGAAACAGATTCGGTGCATCCCTTTGCCATACGTAAAATAATTCCGTTCAGGGCCCTTAAGCCTATAGAGTGGTATTTTACAAAGCGCCAGGAAGATCTTAAGGCCACAGCTGCAGATTTTGGCTGGAAATACATTCCGAATAAACAATCCCAGACTACCTTTCTCAGGGAGTTTGTGTTTTTTAGTTCCAAAGAAATCTCTTATTGTTATAATCAGCTCGAAGACGTAAAGAATAAGGTTTCTGTTTTTGATGTGGAATTTACAGAAGGAGAGTTTATAGCAAAAGAAGTTATCAAATCAACGGTGATGTACCTGCCCCTCCCTTCGTCCATCCCGGTTTTTACCCTTGATAAAGAAGGCCTGCTGGCGCTACTCTACAACCTCAGTGGTTTTGAAGAGGTGGAAGTGCCTAACCATCCCGATTTCAGTAAGAGATTTCGTCTGAGCGGAGAAGATCCGGAAGGGATCTCTGAAGTCTTTTCCGATGAATTGGTCCTCTTTCTGGAGAGCCATCCTTATTATCACGTGGAATCGAATGGAAATGCATTGCTTATTCTTAAAAAGGAACGCCTCCTCAGTGTTAAAGAGGTTAAACGCATGATCTACTTTGGGCAGCAGTTGAAAAAAATCCTTTTACAGAGTGAGTATGCTCAATGAATTGTTAAAATATCTGCTCAATCGATGTAATCGGTCACTCTTTTCTTAATTTGCGCCCTGTTTTATTGATTTCATGAAGTTGTATCCTATAGAAGCGGGAAATT
>JABDQK010000131.1 GCA_013042255.1 Flavobacteriaceae bacterium
GTATGGGCCCCGGGACGAATGAATATCATTGGGGAACACACCGATTATAACATGGGATTCGTACTGCCCGCCGCTATAGACAGGGGGATAGTTGTGGCCATTCAGAAATCTGAAACAGAAAAATGTACTCTGATGGCTGCTGATGTAAAGGAAAGCGTATCCTTTAAATTATCCGGAAAGCGATCCGAATTTACTAAAGGCTGGCAGGGCTACTTCCTGGGAATTCTTGAAGAACTTCATAAGTCAGGGATTAAAATTACACCTTTCAACCTGCTATTCAGCGGGGATATTCCTTCGGGGGCCGGACTCTCCTCCTCTGCGGCCATCGAAAATGCTTTTATTTATGGACTCAACGCAATTTTAGGGCTGGCGTTGTCAAAAATGGAAATGGTCCGGATATCAAATTTGGGGGAGCAAGAATATGTAGGGGTTGAATGCGGGATTATGGATCAGTTTGCCAGTATGTTCGGGGAAGAAAATCATGCCATTTTTCTCGATTGCCGCTCATTGAAGTCGGAACTGATCCCATTAAATCAGCATGAATACGAATGGTTACTTATCGACACCGGGGTAAAGCATAGTCTTGCCGACAGTGCCTACAATGAGAGACGTAGAAATTGTGAGGTTGTTGCCCGTGATTTAGGAGCTGATTCATTAAGAGATGTAACAAGGGAGAAACTGGAGCAAAACAGAACACTAATTCCAGGGAAAGATTTTCAAAAGGCCCTATTTGTTTTAGAAGAGAACGAACGGGTCATTAAAGCGGTAGAAGCCATAAGAAAGTTAGACTTTAAATCATTGGGAAGATTGATGTATGAATCTCACGAGGGTCTACAACTGCAGTATGAGGTAAGTTGTGAGGAACTCGATTTCCTGGTAGAGATCACCCGAGACCAGGATTGCGTACTGGGGTCCAGATTGATGGGTGGAGGTTTTGGCGGATGTACCATAAATCTGGTAAAAAAAGACGATTGCGACTCTTTTCTAAAAACTGCCTCGAACGATTATCAAAAACGGTTTGGTAAAGCATTTACCTCCTTTACAGTCAACCTTAGTGAAGGTTGCAAAATTATTCTTTAGAACCAATGCTGATCGATACTTGCAGGACAAGTTTTCCGATTATAATCGAGCTGAATTAGTTTACTTTTCTTTTATACGGTCTGATGATCAGGCCCAGTGGCCTGTCATAAGTAAAGTAATTGATCATCCAGTCGAAAAAAGCCACTGCCTTGTTGCGGAATCCTACCAATGACATGATATGCACAAACATCCAGACCAGCCAGGCGAAGGTTCCCTGAAACTTCCAGATTTTTAAGTCGACCACAGCCTTCCGCCGTCCAATGGTGGCCATCACGCCTTTATCTTTATAATTAAAAGCATTCATAGGCTTTCCTGCCTCTTTCCGCAGAATATTTTTTGCCAGGATCCTACCCTGTTGCTGAGCAACAGGTGCCAACATGGGCAATCCGTTGGGGTTTTCCCTCGTGATATGGGCAGCTACATCGCCTATTGCATAAACATTTCTCGTCCCTGCAACCAAATTGTATTCATTAACTGCGATCCGGTTCCCGCTAATTATGGCTTTATCCGGCAATCCGGAGATGGGCGCTCCTTTAACCCCTGCGGTCCAGATCACCGTATCAGTCCTGAAGGTACTCTTATCTGCCAGGGTGATCTCCGAACCATCGTAATCCTGTACCCTGGCATTTAGAAATACATTGATACCAAGTTGCTTGAGATATTCCAGGCTCTTTTCGGATGCTTCCTCAGACATTGCGGATAACAATGCCGGAGAGGCTTCGTATAAATTGATACTCATTCTGGATAAATCGAGATCAGGAAAGTCCTTAGGTAAGACATAGCGTTTCATTTCAGCCAGAGCCCCTGCCAATTCAATTCCAGCAGGTCCTCCCCCTACTATAGCTATATTCATAATCTCTTCAAGGGGTTCATTAGCTACATTCGCCAGGGCTTTCTCGAGATTTTGAAAAATAAAGCTCCTCAAGTTGAGGGCTTCCGGGATCGACTTCAGAGTAAGTAACTGGTCTTTTTTAGCTTCGAAGTTAAAATAGTTATTCTGGCTCCCCGTGGCGATAACCAGATAGTCATAGCTAATGTCGCCTATACTTGTCATCAACCGATTTTCTTCGGCTAAAACCTCCAGTACTTCGGCCATCCTGAAGGTGATATTATTATTATTCCTGAAAATTCTTCTCACCGGGTAGGCAATACTCCCAGGCTCTAATCCCCCGGTGGCCACCTGATACATCAGGGGCTGAAAATTGTGATAATTGTGTTTATCTATAAGGAGTACATCAATCTTTTTGTTTCTCAGTACTTTGGCAAACTCTATACCACCAAATCCGGCACCTATAATTACTACCCTGGGTCTATTTTCCATACTTTAACTGCATATATCTCAGTCTTTTAAAGGTATTATTATTTCCATATGTTCGAAAAGAAATTAAAATGATATGCTTATTCGCATATAATTTCTATTGATAGAAGCCCGATTTCCATTTTTGTATTTCCGATATTATAATTACATTGAGGAAGCTTACAAGTTAATACATCTAATGATCATAGGAATTCTGAAGGAACAAGCTGATAACCGAGTTGCTCTTGTCCCTAAAACGCTTAAGAAATTCAATGTTGAACACACCGAATTCCGGATCGAAAAAGGCGCCGGTTCACTGGCGAGTTATCCTGACGAGAAATACGAGAAGTATGCAACGGTTACAGACCGGGAGTCTGTACTGAAGCAGTCAGATATTTTAGTTACCATCAATCCAATTCCGGAAAAAGAACTAAAATTAATTAAAAAAGGAGCCCTTTTAGTGGCCATTTTTTCTCCCTTCAACAATTCCGAATTAATTGCACACATAAAAGAATCAGGACTGCATGCATCTAGTCTGGATATGATTCCGAGGACAACGATTGCCCAGACTATGGATATTTTATCTTCCATGGCATCCATCGCAGGTTATAGAGCTGTTTTACTGGCTGCCATGGAATCACCGGGGTTCTTTCCAATGATGATTACTGCCGCTGGGAGTATTAAACCCTCTAAAGTGCTGGTGCTGGGGGCGGGAGTTGCCGGTCTGCAGGCCATCGCCACTGCCCGCAGGCTTGGGGCCATCGTAGAAGCATTCGATGTGAGGGCGGCGGCTCAGGAGGAGGTAGAAAGCCTGGGGGCCAAGTTTGTAGAAGTACCGGGAGCTATAGACAAACGGGATGCGGGTGGCTATGCTGTTGAGCAAACCGCTGAGTTTATAGAAAGACAGCAGCAGGAAGTGCAAAAACGGGCTGCTTCATCCGACGTTGTAATAACTACAGCTCAGATCCTGGGTAAAAAAGCACCGGTTCTCCTTACAAAGGAAACCGTAGACCAGATGAAACCAGGAACTATCGTAATTGATCTGGCAGCCTCATCGGGAGGGAACTGTGAACTTAGTGAGCCTGGTAAAACCGTTATCCACAAGGGTGTAAAAATTATCGGTAATTCAAATCTTGCATCAGAGATGCCCAGGGACGCCAGTTTTTTTTACAGTAATAATGTGGCTAGCTATCTGAAGTTGCTCATAAAAGAAGGGAAACTAGATCTCGATCTCAATAATGAAATAATAGAAAAAACCATATTGACAAAAAGCTAAGACAGATTCAATTTCTCTGCCTATGGAAAATATATTACTCTTTCTAGATAATAACCTCTTATTGATCTACCTGTTGATCTTTACCATTATCCTCGGGTTTGAACTGATCTCTAACGTTCCCACAATTCTACATACACCACTCATGTCCGGCGCTAATGCAATTAGCGGTGTAGTCATCATCGGTGCCATCCTGCTCATCCGCAATGCTGATCCATCAGATTATCTTACCCTAAGCCTGGGAGCCCTTGGTGTTATTCTAGGGACCGTCAATGTAGTTGGTGGTTTTGCGGTAACAAACAGAATGCTCAAGATGTTCAATAAAAAGAAAAAATAGATGCTAATTACCGCTGTTAATCTCTCATATCTGCTCGGAGCGACTGCTTTTGTGATTGGCCTTCGTCAAATGAGCACCCCCGATACTGCAAGGAAAGGAAATCTACTGGCCACAATCGGTATGGCGATTGCCATTCTGGCAACACTCTTCCTGCCTATCAGCGGAGCAGA
>JABDQK010000132.1 GCA_013042255.1 Flavobacteriaceae bacterium
TCCGTATTGATCGGGATATTGAGTCATATCTCAAGGGCCGTCAGATGGAATTATTTACTGGAACCCCTTGGTTACCGAGCCAAAATCTGGAATAATATCTTTTTTATTCTAATCGCCTATTTTGCCAACCTTGGAATCCCCAGATCCGGCGAAGTGTTGAGGGCAACGGCACTGGCTACTTATGAAAAAGTACCTTTCCAAAAGGGATTCGGAACCATCGTTACAGAACGAGTAATCGATCTGTTGATGCTACTACTGATAATTTTTATAGCCCTCCTTTCTCAAACCAATATCATTCTTACCTATCTCAAAGCCAATGGGATTGGCCTTACCGCCACCCTGATCCTGGTTGCTGCTGGTATACTATTCCTGTTTATATTTCTCGCCTTTCTCAGGAGGTCCAGTTCCCGACTGGCGATTAAATTGAAAGACCTTGTAAAAGGCCTGCTCGACGGAGTAATGAGTATCTTTAAAATGAAGAACAAATGGCTTTTTATCTTCCATACCTTTTTTATCTGGGGTGCCTATGTTGCCATGTTCTGGGTTATCAAATTTACCGTTATTGAAACTATACCCCTGAACCTGTCTGAATTTCTCGTTGCTTTTATTGCCGGTGCTTTTGCCATGTCTACCACAAATGGAGGAATCGGACTCTATCCTATTGCAGTGAGCAAAGCCTTGTCTATTTATGGAGTTAGCGCAGTTTCCGGAGATGCCTTTGGCTGGATCATGTGGATCGCCCAAACCCTCATGGTTGTTGTATTCGGTGCAATATCTTTTCTACTCTTACCGTTATTGAACAGAAACCGATAGGTTTTCAATAACCCAAAAACCAACCCAATGAGGAATGTCATATTAATGGCCCTTGTCTTATTTATTACCCAGAGCACTTTTGCCCAGGTAACTCACGAAATTTTCGAGTCCTTTAAATTGCAGGAAAGACGTAACGTCTCTTATTATTTTCCTGAGGATTATACTCCTGAAAAAAAATATCCTCTGGTAGTTGTACTCGATGCGGAATACCTCTTTGACCAGGTAGTTGCAAACGCCAAATTTTACAGCAGATTTGAAGGAATGCCCCAGGTAATTATTGTAGGGATTGATCAGAGTAAAGATGATCTGCGCTGGGATGACTGTGCTTTTGAAGAGGCCTCAGGACTTCCAGGAGACAAAGGAAAAAGTTTCTATGAGTTTATTGGTATGGAAATAGTCCCATATCTCGATCTTACCTACAGCACTGCACCTTTCAGAATGTTTATTGGGTACGATATCACGGCCAATTTCGGGAATTACTACCTTTTTAAAGATCGATCTTTTTTCAATGCTTTTATCAGTATTGCACCCCATCTCGCACCGGAAATGGAAAGCAGAGTGCCTGAACGACTGATGGCGATGGAACAGCAAATCTTTTATCACCTCATCGCAGGGGGAGGGAAACCCGCCACAGGAAATGAAATTAAATTACTGGACCAAAACCTCAGAAAGCTCGATAAGCCTACCATTCACTACTCTTTTGACGACTACCCGGAATCCAATGAAGTTTCTGTTGTTACTTATGGCCTTGGAAAGGCCTGGGAGAAAATGTTTGAGGTTTTTAAACCTATTTCGCCAAAGCAGTACAGAGAAGAGATCCTGACATCAGATGAAGCTGCATTCAAATACCTTGAGGATAAATACAACACTATTGAAGAACTGTTCGGTTTTCGCAAAAGCGTAAGTCTAAACGACATTATGGCCATTTATGCCGCCACCAGAAAAAAAGATGACTTTGAATCTTTAAAACCCCTTTCAGACTTGTGCAAGAAAGAATACCCGGAGACAATGCTCGGATTCTTTTTTGAGGGAGAATATTACGAACAATTGGGAGAGGCTAAAAAAGCCCTGCGGACCTTTGAAAAAGCTTTCGGAATGCAGGAAATAGATTTCCTTACCAAGGAACTCGCCCTGGAAAAGATCGATGCGATAAAGGCCGACTTCGGATATTAGAAAAACATACATCTTACAACAACATTTACGCCCTGCTTTTTAGCGGGGTGTTTCTTTTGTTATTTACAATTACCACTATATCTTTAGCCGTATCATGGCAAAGACAAAAACAGCTTTTTTCTGTCAGAATTG
>JABDQK010000138.1 GCA_013042255.1 Flavobacteriaceae bacterium
ATTGATTCAGGATCAGAACCCCAATGAGACCAACCACACCAACAGTAGTTTCCATCAGGGTCCAGCTTTTTAATGTGTCTTTTACCGACAGATTGAAATATTCTTTAAAGAGCCAGAATCCACTGTCGTTTACATGTGAAAGCATCAGGCTGCCCGAGCCAATGGCGAGGACCATTAATTCAGGACTCACCCCGGTACTTGCAATCATGGGCATTACTATCCCTGCTGCGGTTAAGCCGGCTACGGTTGCCGAACCTACAGAAACTCTGATTACTGTAGCGATCAACCATGCCAGGAATAAAGGAGAAAGGGATGATCCTTTTAGCAAGTCGGCGATATACTGACTAACCCCGCTATCAATAAGAACCTGTTTCAGGGCTCCTGCCCCGGCAATTATCAACAAGACCATCGTTATACCCGAAATGGAACTGCCTACTGAATCCATTACTTCCTTCATTTTTTTGCCCCTTGCCAGCCCCAGGGTATATATGGCTACCAGCACAGATATCAGCATTGCAATTACAGGATTCCCCAGAAAAGCAATAATATTTTTAAGGGGAAAATCCTGAGGAATCAATAAATCGGCTATAGTGGCCAGACCAATCAGGATGATTGGTAAAAGGGCCGTAACAATACTTACCCCCATTCCGGGCATTTCATCATCCTTCAGGATTTTGGGATTTACAAATTCCTTCAGAGGAGTTGCGTGTATATTTTTTAAGGTCCTTGAAAAAAACGGCCCCGCAATGACAATCGCAGGGATGGCAACTATTATGCCGTAGATCAGGGTTTTTCCCATATCGGCATCGAACATAACAGAAATAGCCGTTGGTGCGGGATGAGGTGGAAGATACCCATGGGTAACAGAAAGGGAAGCCAGCATTGGCAAGCCAACGTAGAGTAATGGCAGACCGGTACGGGCAGCTACAGTAAAAACCAGCGGCACCAGAATCACAAAGCCTACCGAATAAAAAAGAGGGATTCCTACAATAAACCCGGTTAGGACCAGTGCCCACTGAATATTCTTTTTCCCGAATTGATCGATCAATTTAGAAGTAATACGCTGTGCGGCTCCGCTATCGGCTACCAATTTTCCCAGCATGGCTCCCAATCCCAGGATCATGACCAGGAATCCCAGCGTGTTGCCTATCCCGTTTTCTATAGAGCTAATCACCGTCTCCAAATCCATGCCTTCGGCAATTCCTACAAAAAGGGAAACCAGAATAAAAGTGATAAAGGGATTCAGTTTCCATTTCGCAATTAGCAGAAAAAGGATAAAAATACCTATGATGACGATAACTAGTGGCATAGTTTGGCGTTGAGTCCGGGAATAAGTCTGAGTGTTAAATATACCATTTTGAATAGAACTTAAAGCGATCTATTTTTTATCTTGTAGAATAATCTGAACGAAATGGATAAAAGATCATTTTTACAGAAAATGGGGCAGGCAGCCCTGATTACTCCCTTTCTTCCCCTGTCTCTTAGTGCTACTTCCCCGGAAGAACGCGAAACATACGAGCTTGATGACGAAGATGATTTTTGGCAACGAATCAGGATCGACTATGCCTTAAAACCGGATTACATTAACCTGGAGAACGGGTATTACAATATTGCACCCATTCCCACCATTGAAAAGTTTCACAAGCACATAGAACAGGTGAATTACGAAGGATCGCATTATATGCGGACCGTGCAATGGGATAACAAAAAAAGGATTGCCAGTCGTCTGGCTCAGCTGGTTGGTTGCGATTCAGACGAATTAATTATCACCAGAAATACTACGGAGTCCCTTGATATGATCATTGGGGGGTATCCCTGGGAAAAAGGCGATGAGGCCGTTTTTGCGGTGCAGGATTACGGGGCAATGAGAGAGCATTTTAAACTCACTGCCAAAAGATACGGACTGGGACTTAAAACTATTTCCCTGCCCAACCACCCGGATTCAGATGAAGAAATTGTGTCATTGTACGAATCTCAGATCGGGCCGAAAACCAAATTAATGATGATCTGCCACATGGTAAATATTACCGGTCAGATTCTTCCGGTGAGAAAAATCTGTGACATGGCCCACAGCCATGGAGTAGAGGTCATGGTTGACGGGGCTCATTGTGTGGGACACATCGAGGTCGATATCAAGGAACTCAACTGCGACTATTACGGTTCGAGCCTGCACAAATGGCTGAGTACCCCTTTGGGGGCAGGAATCCTCTTTGTAGCCAAAAAGAATATTTCCAAAATATGGCCTTTACTTGCCGAACACCACAGAGAGCCGGATGATATTGGACGTCTGAACCATATAGGACCCCCCCCGGTACATACCGACCTTACTATAAACGATGCCCTGGATTACCTGGAACTCATCGGGATGGAACGAAAGGAAAAGCGGTTGAGGTACCTTCAGCGCTACTGGTCGGATAAGCTCAGAGACACTGAAAATATTATAATTAATACCCCTTTGGAACCACATAGAAGCTGTGGAATAGCCAACGTTGGGATTCGGCATATGAAACCGTCCGAACTGGCCAAAACACTAATGGAGGAATTCAGGATATTTACCGTAGCCATTGACCATCATAATGTTCAGGGCTGTAGGATAACACCCAATGTTTACACAACGACAGCTGAGCTGGATGATTTTGTGAAAGCCATGAAAATTCTGGCAGAACGAACTTGAAATCAATGAGAATTCGTATTAAACAGAAGACGATGTCTTTGAGATTTCAAACCTGATATAAATCATAGTTAGTAGTTTGCTTTGTAGCTAGTTTTGAAGGTTTTATACACGTAAATCAACGGTTTTTCATAAGCCTGAGAGAGTAATTTTTACATTCAAATTTTATATATATGACTGATGTTATTAAAAAAGAATCACTCCTGAAAAGTGTGGTTTTTTTACGTATCCTGATTGGATGGCACTTTCTTTATGAAGGGGTAATAAAACTATTCAATCCAGACTGGACCGCTTTTGGTTATCTCGCTACCGCACAGGGGCCGTTTAAATCTGTATTCATTGCACTTACCAATGAAGCGACCATGGGGTGGGTAGATACCCTTAACACCCTGGTTCTCATTTTTGTTGGTGTCACACTCATTCTGGGGATTTTTGAAAAATGGGGAGCCATAGCCGGGATTGGGCTACTGGCCTTATACTATTTTGCACATCCTCCCTTTCCCTGGCTGGAACAGCAAAATGTGGAGGGGAGCTACTGGTTTGTCAATAAGAATCTGATTGAGATAGCAGCCCTGTGGATCCTGGCTCAGCTACCAACAGGTCACTACTTTGGCTTGCAATATCTCTTTAAAAAAGAACCAAAAACTATTAAAACTCCTCAATCATGAAATGGACACGACGCGATATATTAAAAGGTCTGGGAGGACTACCTATACTCGGAACCGTATGGTGGGCCGGAACTGCAAATGCATTGATAAAGAGCAAAGACCGTTCTGAAATTCTCGAGCAGTTAAAAATTGAACCTTCCTTACCCACGGCATTACCCGAAATTGGCGGGGAACCTATACGAATTGGAATTATTGGCTTTGGCATAAGGGGAGAACAGTTATGCAGGGCTCTCGGCTTTGCTACCAAAGAGTGGATTGAACTGATGAAGGAGGAAGAAAGACTCAGTGGCAATACGCAACTACAGGAATTCCTTGATCAGGAAAAATTAAACCTTAAAATCACGGGGGTCTGTGACATTTTTGATATACGTGCAGAAAATGTGATTGCTTCATTTTCTACCCCTGATAATAAGGTAAAAAGATATGGCACGCACCAGGAAATGATCAGGAGTGGAGAAGTAGATGCGGTTATCATTGCTACCCCGGATCACTGGCATGCCCCAATGGCCATTGACGCCCTTGAAAATGGGATCCACGTTTACGTTGAAAAACCCATGACCCATACTATTGAGGAAACGTATAGGCTTAGGGAAGCGGCAAAGAATTCGAATGCACATCTGATGGTAGGTCATCAGCACAGACAGACCTTAAGTTTTAAAACTGCCAGTGATATTATCGATAAAAAAGTTCTGGGGCATGTTTCCGTGGTACAAACTTTTACCAACAGAAATGATGACAACGGGGCGTGGAATTATGACATCCATGAAAAGGCTAGTGAACAAACTATAGATTGGGATCTGTTCCTGGGCAGCGCACCAAAAATACCCTTTAATAAAAATCATTTTTTCCGCTGGCGCAAATGGTGGGCCTATGGTTCTGGTTTATCAGGTGATTTGCTCACACATGACTATGATCGCCTCAATTGCGTCCTGAATATGGGAATACCCAAATACATTACTGCTTCTGGGGGGATTTATACCCATAATGACGGACGGAATGTCCCGGATGTTCTTCAGGTAAATATGGATTTTCCTGATTTCAGCACGGGAAGCAGTCAGGTAAAAGGGAAGGAAAAAGGAATGACCTTCACTTATAATGCCACCCTCGGAAACGGATACAATAGGCCTACCATCCTTATGGGGCACGATGCATCGATGGAACTCGGTAATAATCTCACTATCTGGCCGGATGGAGGATCAACCAAGTATGCCGAAATGATCGAAGAAGGTATGATGAAACCCAATGTTCCTATTTACCACTATAATCCGGGAGCCAATGTACCCGACGCGGTCTCATCGGCTACATCTCAGTATTTTGCAGATAAAGGCCTTATGTGGACCTATATTGACGGAGTTAGGGTCAATTCTACTTATTTACATCTGCGGGAATGGCTCAGTGCGATTAAAAATGGTGGAACCCTGAGTTGTGGAATAAAAGAAGGTTTTGACGAAGCTATAACAGCCCATATGACCGGTCTGGCCTATAAATTGGGAAGAAGAATAGAATGGGATCACCTGGAAGAAAAAATAATTCCGATTGAAGGAATTGATTTTGATGAGATACTTCTGGGAAGTACCTAAGAAGCATCATGCAAATTTGAATATGAGAAAAAGCCCGCTTAGAAGCAGGCTTTTTTTTATTGAAAATACTGGTTCTCAGCAGGGTAAGATGTAAAACTGATAAATGTCATAGTAAAAGTTTTGTATTGCCATTAATTTAATAGTATTAAAATCAGTGTCATGCAAGTCAAAAAAAACCCAAAAGCCGATTTAAATAGAAATAGTAGCCTGTACTTTGTTATTGGCCTAACTATCGTTTTGTTCCTAACATGGCGAGCTCTGGAGTACAAGACTTACCCAAAGGATGAAGTAGTTCTTGATCTTGTCCAGGCCGTCGATGATTTAAAAGAGGACGTACCAGTTACGGAAATGATTAAAACACCTCCGCCTCCTCCGCCTCCCGCTGCTCCCGAAATAATTGAAGTAGTTGAGGATACCGAGGAAGTGGAAGAAACTATCATTGAAAGTACAGAAACAAGTCAGGATGCTATTGTGGAGGAAGTCATTGATGTTGATGATGTGGAAGTAGGAGAAGAAGAGGAAGAAATCACTGTGCCATTTGCCATCATTGAGAATGTTCCGATTTTCCCAGGATGTGAATCGGCCAAGAACAATGAAGAGCGAAA
>JABDQK010000140.1 GCA_013042255.1 Flavobacteriaceae bacterium
CAATAACGGATTGATGCATCTCTTCCTTGATGCGTTCTTTAAGTAGTACTTTTCCGCCCTCCAGGATCTTTGACATATGCGACCTCAGCGTATAAGTTTCGCTATCTAAAATCTGGAATTCTTCTTCTATGCCTAAGGTGAATTTTTTCATGGTCGCGGATTAATGGTGGACTTACTTTTTCTTTGGCGGAGTCTTCTTCCCCGCATTTTTTGATGTAGTCTTGGAAGTTGAGCTTTTTACCTTGCTTTTTGTTAGGGATGTTTTCTTTACCGCCGATCTTTTAACCTGTGCTGCCGATTTCAAAGGCGGCTTGGGTACTTTTTGCGCAGTAGGAGCTATACATTGCTGCACATAGGTGCCCCAGGAACTATTGTTCGAGTTTTCCTTGTGCGCTAGGGCCTTCTCAATAGCAAGTTTGGCCGCGTGTTCCACGATCCATTTAAAATTCCCTTCCCCAACAGAATGAATATCTGCATCAGGGGCCGGGTTACAAAAATCAATAGCGTAGGGAATTCCGTTCCTTACAGCAAATTCCACGGTATTAAAATCATACCCCAGTGCCTGATTAAGTTTAATGGTATAATCGTGGATGGTCTTCATCAGTTTCTGATGTTCTGCACCCGTTGTTTTTGGTTCTGTAACATACCTCAAATGAAACTCGTTCCTGGGTTCATAAGGCATGATATGCACGTATTTTTGTCCAAGACAATACACTCGATAGTAATCATCAAAAACGATTTCTTCCTGCAGCATCATCACAAGTTGGTCTGTCTCAGAATGCTTGGCAAAAAGATCATCCGGATCATTCACCTTGTAAACACTTTTCCATCCACCCCCTGAATGAGGTTTCATATAAGCCGGAAATCCTATGTAATTAAAAATATATTCCCAATCTAAAGGAGCTTTGAGATTGCGAAACGATTTTTCGGTAGTATCATCCGGGCGCGATTTGGAAGGGAGCAATATCGTTTTGGGTACAGGAACCCCGATTTGCATGGCCAGACAATTGTTAAAGAACTTCTCATCTGCGCTCCACCAAAACGGATTGTTGATCACCGCGGTTCCCATAAGAGAAGCATTCTTCAGATATGCCCTGTAAAAGGGTACCTCCTGTGAAATACGGTCGATGATCACATGATAGCCGTAATCTATTCCCTGCTGCACCTTGTCGATCATAACGGGCTCTGCAACTACCTTCCCTTCTCCCAGTTCATTTACCTTGTCAATAAAGGCCCAGGGAAAGGTGTCTTCCATTCCAAATAAAATTCCTACTCTTTTTATCATGATTCTTAGTGTTTAATATTAAAAATATCGGCCAATGTATTCCGGAAATGCCATTTTCCACAATGGCCAGTCGTGATCTATCCATTTTTTCTCATCGTACCAGTAAGGTATGCCTTTTGACTCGAGTATACCTGCCATATGAACGTTTTTCGGCTTACAACTATCCCAGTCTGAAGTACTGAGGACCAGGTTCATATGCTGAAACTTCCAGCTTTCTTCGTTTTGCATAAATTCATCAGGGCAATTGTAATAAATCCGTATATCGTCGGATAAGGGCACAAAATTGCGGATGTTAAATACCCCTGACATGGTGAACATATGTGAAACCAGATCGGGGAATCTAAAGGCGGTATTTCCTGCGTGATATCCCCCGAAACTCACCCCGGCAACTCCAATGCGATGTGTATTGCATTCCTTTTGGATATATGGGATAAGCTCATTCTTCAGGAATTGCATATACAGTTCATAATTGTGAATCTTGGTTTCAGAAGACATGTTTTCAGCATAGAAACTCATCCCATCAATAGTTTCCACATTGTACAGTTTGATCCGGCCTTCTTCAACAAAATTCATCACAGATCCATTAAGGCCAAAATCGTTGTTTTGAGTAAAACTTCCATAGGAAGAGGGAAACATAAGAATGGGATATCCCCAATGCCCGGTAATTTCCAGATTTATGTTCCGCTCCAGAGTATTTGAATAATACTGAATATATTGAATGGATGCCATGAGATAATTTAACCTAAATTTCTTAGTATACCAATAAATTTTTGGTGCGCAAAGGTATTTTATTTTATGATATACTCTGCTTAAATTCAGAGGATTCCTTATACTTGCTCCCTTTAAAATGACAGAATGATTTTTCATGTTGATCACATCAGTTTAAAAGGATCCTTTTCTTCCCGTTTTTTAAAAAGAAAAGTGCGGTTCCGATTAGTGGCCCCACCTTCTTTCCGAAACTCAGATATCCATTTCCCCGTACTTCTTATGAACGATGGTCAGGACTATACCGCCCTTGGTCTGGAGCGAATTATTACAGAAGCATATCAGAATAAGAAGCTTCTGCCTTTTCTTTATGTGGGACTGGAAACCGACGAAAACAGAATGCATGAATACGGTACCGCCGGGATTGCCGATTATAAAGGCCGGGGAGGAAAAGCCGGTTTGTATTCCCGTTTCGTCACCGAAGAGTTTATTCCTTTTTTAAAGAAAGAATTCAGGGCCAGTTCCCGGGCAGAAGACTGGGTGTTTTGCGGTATGTCCCTGGGCGGATTATCAGCTTTCGACATCGTGTACAATCACCCAGGCAAATTTGGGAAAGTAGGTGTGTTCAGCGGCTCATTCTGGTGGCGTAAAAAAGCCTATACCCGAAAAGACCCCGAAGACCGAAGTCGCATTGTCCTGGATCTGGTAAAAGAAGGTAACTATTCCCCTAGTCTCTCCTTTTGGTTCCAGTGTGGAACTCAGGATGAGAAAGCAGACCGAAATCACAATGGTATTATCGATTCTATAGACGATACCCTCGACCTGATTAAAGAACTCCAGCTAAAAGGTTATTCATTTCCCGGAAAGATCACCTATGTGGAAATCCCTGGTGGGAAACACAACCTACCCACATGGAGCAATGTTTTTCCCGATTTTCTTTCCTGGGCTTTTACGAAGAATGACAATCCAGGTACTGAGTAAAATTCTTTTATCTTAAACCTTGATAAAAATCTTCCTTCGGTACATAAAAAGGGCCAGAAGTAAATAAAATCCCATTACGGAAAGTCCGTACAATAAGGATGACACCTCTCCTGAGAGGAAGGAGTGGACATAGATATTTTTGTAAATCCAGCCGTGAAGTGAAAGTCCCTCCTCCACCTGAATGGAATAGAAGAGCTTAGTGACAAAACTCGAAAGGAAATATACAGTGATGGCATTGGCGCCGGTATACTTGAAAATGCTCCCAAATTGTATTCCTTTCACGTCGGTGAGATAATAGATCAGCGCCAGAAAAATATTGGCCCATCCTGCAGTGACCAGGACAAAGCTACTAGACCATAATGCCTTGTTGATGGGAAATGCCAGGTCCCAGATATAACCGAGAAGCAGCATGAAAATTCCCAGGAGAAGCAGAAGAAGTTCTTTTTTTGCCCGTTGGGAGATCAGGATCAGGCCGGTAAAAATACCCAACAGAGATGAAGCTATTGAAGGAAATGTGCTTAGCAGGCCTTCCGGATCGTAATCCTCCTTGTACATATGCGTCCCAAAAACCTGAAGGTCTACAAAATTTGCCCAGTTATTCGGTGCCCGTTCAAAGGTTGGAACTTCCCCATTTAGAGGGATAAATCCCAGCCATACCCAGTACCCCACAAGAATGGTAATGGTGATCCCCAGAATTACTTTCCAGTTGAAATTTAGAAAGAGTACAGCGGCAAAAAAGAACACTACCCCTATCCGCTGCAGCACACCCGGGAATCTGATTTCTGCAAAGTCCTTGATAAAGGGGAAAGATATTGTAAATGCCCCCAGAAATAATCCCAGCCCCAGGAGTTTAAGGGTACGCACCGAAATCTTCCTGTATGTAGCTGTATTTGGTACTTTATTGCGATATGCGAAAACTATGGAGGTCCCAACGATAAAAAGGAAAAAGGGGAAGACCAGGTCTGTTGGTGTATACCCATGCCATTCAGCATGTCGTAAAGGGGGAAATACATACTCCCAGGTTCCGGGCGTGTTTACTAATATCATCAGAGCGATGGTCAGGCCTCTGAAAATATCTACCGATATGATTCTGTCTTTCATAAATATTATAAAATAGTTCCTTTCATTTTATTCCAAACTTTTGTCAGCAGGAATCCGGCTACAAGCGCAATTACTGTTAATATCACTGCAGGGACAACCTTTCCGTATATCCAGTATCCGGTAGCAAACATAATAGTATAAATCAGCACACAGCCCAACAGCATAGCAGTAATACCTGCGGGGACGCTCCATTTCTCATCGGTAGTGATAATTCGCTGTTTATCATTCTCTGCCTCTCGTACCACTTTTGCCCAGCCCGGGCCTCCGGGTTGTATTTTCATGTAGAAGGAACGGAGTACTTCCTTCGATT
>JABDQK010000162.1 GCA_013042255.1 Flavobacteriaceae bacterium
TTTTTCTTTTTGTTAAGATTTGTTTACAAATGTATATAAAGCAGCTTTTTTAGTCCCTGAAATGTGTTTACAAATGTAACTATTCTTATGACAATTGTAAATAAAATTGGACTTACTTTTGTGGCTATTCCTTGAGAGAAAACAGTGGATTTTAAAAAGACATACATGGCGATAAAGGTGAACTCTGTGAGTGGACGCTATGTGCATCATGATCACCTTCGTCCCTTTTTAAATAAAATTAAAACTCGATTTGATGTTTCTCAGGCAGGCTTATCCACTCAGAATAATTCCATAGATAAAGTGACTTTAGGTGAAGGGCCGGTTAAAATATTGATGTGGTCACAGATGCATGGAAATGAATCTACAACCACAAAGGCGATACTCGATTTGCTCAATTCATTTTTTCTTGGTACTGATACCTCGGATGAATTGCTTAAACGGCTCAACCTGACTATCCTTCCGATGCTAAATCCTGACGGCGCCCATGCCTACACCCGCGAAAATGCAAACAAAGTAGATCTGAACCGGGATGCTCAGGATCTGTCGCAGGCTGAAAGTGTTATTCTGAAACGTGAATACGAAGCCTTGGCTCCGGATTTTTGTTTTAATCTGCACGATCAGCGGACTATCTACAGCGCTGGCCCCTCTCCAAAACCGGCTACGCTTTCATTTCTTTCTCCCGCAGCAGACCCTTCAAGGGAGGTCACTGGGAGTCGACTCAGCGCAATGAAAGTAATTTCGAGCATGAACAGGGAATTACAACATTGGATTCCTGGTCAGGTAGGACGATATGACGATGCTTTTAACCCTAATTGCGTTGGGGATGCCTACCAAATGTCGGGGACGCCAACTATATTGGTAGAGGCAGGGCACTATCCGGAGGATTATAATAGGGAAAAAACAAGGATGTTCGTTTATAAAGCCTTGTGGACTGCACTTGAGGCTATTGCATTTGATACATATCATTCGGAGAGCGAAACCAATTATTTCGCTATCCCCGAGAATAAAAAGCTGTTTTTTGATTTCCTAATACGAAATGCCCAAATTCTTGACAAGAAGGGGCTGCCTCCTTATTCTGCTGGTATTCTTTTCAGGGAAGAACTGAATTCTGACGGAATTCGTTTCAGTCCTTATATCGAGAAGGAGGGAACACTCCCGGAGTATTACGGGCACCAGACCTTTGATTGTACAAATAAGGAGGATCTGGAAAAGCTCAGGCAAAATGAAGACATCACAAGACTTTTCCTGAACTCATAAGCGTTAAAAAAAGAGCGGAAATTGCACATCTTTCAAAAAATCTACTCTTTCGTTACGTATATTTTCATAATTGATTATTTTAGCCGAAAATATTCTTATTATGGGAAAAGTAAAATTAGATGAAATTGATCACCAGATCCTGGATATGCTGATTGATAATACCAGGACTCCCTTTACCGATATAGCCAAGAAATTACTGATCTCCGCAGGCACTGTGCATGTTAGGGTGAAAAAAATGGAAGAAGCAGGTATTATTCAGGGCTCATCATTAACCCTTGATTACGTAAAACTAGGCTATGCTTTTATCGCCTATGTGGGAATATTTCTTGAAAAAACACATCAGACCAAGTTTGTGATGGAGCGCTTAAATCAGATTCCTAACGTTACTGTTGCCCATATCACCACCGGAAAATTCAATATCTTTTGCAAGATCCGGGCTAAAGATACCAACCATGCCAAGAATATCATTTTTAAGATTGACGACATAGACGGTATCAGCAGGACGGAAACTATGATTTCTCTTGAAGAGAGTATCAATGATAAAAAGAGGCTCATGCATACTATCTTTAATGAGCTTTAAACCCTGTTAAGGGACACTTTTACGCCACCAGCTGATCCAATTTATGAAAACATCCGAACTTAAGGAACACGAATACAATCCTTACTACAGGGCATATATTGAGGCATTGGGGGAAGTGGATTTGATGAAAACCCTTCGAAAGCAGATAAAGAACTACCCGCAGTTTCTGGCAAGCATTCCTGAAGACAAACTCAACTACCAGTATGCAGAGGGTAAATGGACCGTGGCGGAAGTACTCCTGCATGTTCTAGATTCGGAAAGGGTTTTCCAGTACAGGGCATTGCGTTTTGCCAGGAAGGATCAGACACCTCTTCCCGGATTTGATCAGGATTTGTATGTCCCACAATCGGGGGCAGGAAACAGGAGCCTTGATTCGATAATTGAAGAATATAAGGCCATCAGGCAATCGACCATTACCTTGTATGAGTCCTTTGAAGAAGATATCCTGAAACGAAAAGGAGTTGCCAGTAATTCAAATATGAGTGTGGC
>JABDQK010000167.1 GCA_013042255.1 Flavobacteriaceae bacterium
GCGTGAGCCATTTTCAAATCGGCATGTTTCCTTTTGAAATCGGACATCTTTTCCTTTAATTCCTCTACCGATAATTCTTTTACTTCTGATTGTTTCATGATCTTCTATATCAGTATCATTAAGCGGCATCGTAATCTCTAGCCACAATAAATTTTGTCTTCACCGGTAATTTCTGAGCAGCCAGCCTTAAAGCTTCCTGAGCCACATCCATAGGAACCCCTGCTACTTCAAACATGATTCTTCCGGGTTTTACAACGGCAACGAAATATTCCGGTGCTCCTTTTCCTTTCCCCATACGTACCTCGAGAGGCTTTTTCGTAATAGGCTTGTCTGGAAATATCTTGATCCAGAGCTGACCTTGTCTTTTCATATATCGGGTGGCAGCAATACGAGCCGCTTCGATCTGACGCGAGGTAATAAAGCTGGAGTCCAATGACTTAATTCCAAACATCCCGTTAGAAAGTCTGTGACCTCTTCCGGAATTTCCTTTCATTCGGCCCTTCTGCGCTTTACGAAACTTGGTTCTTTTCGGCTGTAACATCTTTTCCTACTTTATTAATTTATTTTCTTCTACGTTTTCTTCCGGAGTCGGACTTATCCTTGCCCGTCCCTTTAGACATTCCTACTAAGGGCGACAAATCTCTTTTTCCGTAAACCTCACCTTTCATTATCCACACTTTAATCCCTAGTCGTCCGTAAGTAGTATGTGCCTCTTCCATGGCGTAATCAATATCAGCCCTGAAGGTAGATAAAGGAATACGACCTTCTTTATAAGACTCTGAACGTGCCATCTCCGCTCCATTCAACCGGCCTGAAATCATAATTTTGATTCCCTCAGCATTCATCCTCATTGCGGCTGCAATTGCCATTTTAATGGCCCTCCTGTAAGAGATCCTGTTTTCTATCTGTCGTGCGATACTGGCAGCAACCAGGTTTGCATCAACTTCGGGTCTTTTGATCTCAAATATGTTGATCTGAACCTCTTTATCGGTAATCTTTTTAAGCTCCTCCTTCAGTTTATCCACTTCCTGCCCACCTTTTCCGATAATGATACCGGGTCTTGCAGTGGTGATGGTAACGGTGATTAACTTCAGCGTTCTTTCGATGATGACACGGGAAACGCTGGCCTTGGCCAAACGGGCGGAAACATACTTCCTGATTTTATCGTCTTCTGCGAGTTTATCCCCGTAATCGTTACCTCCGTACCAGTTAGATTCCCATCCCCTGATTATACCCAGTCGGTTTCCTATTGGATTTGTCTTTTGTCCCATACTAAGCTTCTGTATTATTGTTAGCGCCTAAAACCAAGGTTACATGGTTTGAACGTTTTCTTATCCTGTGAGCCCTTCCCTGTGGTGCAGGTCTGAGGCGCTTTAGCATTCTGCCAGAATCAACTCGAATCTCCTTCACGAAAAGTTCTACTTCTTCTATATCGGCATCCTCATTCTTCGCCTGCCAGTTAGCGATGGCTGACAACAATAGCTTTTCCAGCCTTCGGGAAGCTTCCTTAGGATTAAACCTGAGAATTGCCAGGGCCTTTTCAACCTCAGCACCCCTTACCAGGTCGGCTACCAAACGCATCTTACGAGGCGAAGTAGGGCAATTGTTTAATTTCGCGAAGGCGAGCTCTTTCTTCTCTGCCTTAATTCTTTCGGCCATTTGTTTTTTTCGAACTCCCATAGCTTACTTTTTACCTTTATTTTTCGCTCCGGCATGACCGCGGAAAGATCTCGTGGGTGAAAACTCACCCAATTTATGTCCTACCATATTCTCGGTAACATAAACAGGAACAAACTGCTTCCCATTATGTACTGCGATGGTCTGGCCTACAAAATCTGGTGTGATCATGGAAGCTCTGGACCATGTTTTGATGACGGTCTTTTTATTCGAATCTACATTCTGTCTTACCTTTTTCTCCAGGCTCAGGTGAACGTAGGGTCCTTTTTTTAGTGAACGTGCCATTTCTTTCTACTTTTTATTTCTTTCTACGTTCTATTATATATCTGTTGGTATCCTTGGTTCTGGAACGAGTCCTGTAACCTTTTGCAGGAATACCATTTTTCGATCTTGGATGTCCTCCGGAAGCTCTTCCTTCTCCACCTCCCATTGGGTGATCTACAGGGTTCATAGCTACCGGTCTGGTCCTTGGTCGTCTACCCAGCCAGCGACTTCTACCCGCTTTACCGGAAACGATCAGCTGATGATCCGAATTGGAAACAGCACCCACAGTGGCTAAGCAATTTCCCAGAACCATCCTGGTTTCCCCTGATGGCAATTTAATAGTTACGTATTTCCCTTCTTTTGCCATAAGCTGAGCAAATGTTCCGGCACTTCTCGCCATCACTGCTCCTTGGCCGGGGCGTAATTCAATACAGGAAATGATCGTTCCCAATGGAATTTCATTCAAAGGCAAAGCATTTCCAATCTCAGGTGCAGAACCGGCTCCTGATGTGACCTTCTGGCCTATCTGTAAACCATTCTGCGCGATGATATAACTCTTTTCCCCATCCTTATACTCAATAAGAGCAATAAAGGCGGTTCTGTTTGGATCGTACTGAATCGATTTCACCTCGGCGTTAACACCTTGCTTCATCCTTTTGAAATCGATTAAGCGATACCTTCTTTTATGACCTCCACCTCTATGGCGCATGGTCATCTTTCCATGACTGTTTCTACCTCCGGACTTTTTTAACGGAGCAAGCAAGCTTTTCTCCGGCTTATCAGCAGTAAGCGCGTCAAATCCGTTTACTACTTTAAA
>JABDQK010000173.1 GCA_013042255.1 Flavobacteriaceae bacterium
GGGATTATCGCACTTATCGGAATTATGGTGAACGATGGTCTGGTACTGATAGGTAAGTTCAACGGTAATCTGCGTAGTGGGATGACTTTTGACGATGCAATATTTGAGGCCGGAAGGTCCAGATTCAGGGCCATTTTCTTAACCTCCCTAACCACCGCTGCTGGTTTGGCGCCTTTAATATTTGAACAGAGCAGGCAGGCACAGTTTCTGATTCCCATGGCTATCTCCATAGCCTATGGAATTGGTTTCGCCACAGTCCTCACCTTGATTATGTTACCTATTTTCTTGTCTTTCAGCAACAAAGTGAAAGTGGGTACAAAATGGTTGGCAACGGGAAATACAATCACAAAAGAAGAAGTGGAACGAGCCATTAAGGAACAAAAAGAAGAGATTCATTTACAAGATCAAATGGTGACTAAACTATTGAAAGAACCAACTAATGGCTCTTCAGTTTCAGATCCAAAAAAAGATTTAGAAAAAGAATTGGAGGATACTAAATAATGAGAAAGTACCAAGCAATTTTCATGCTACTGGCATTTGTAACTATAAATACCAGAGCACAGGAACAAGTATTGTTAAAAGATGATGCAGTTTCCAGAGCACTCTACAATAATTTTGGAATTAAAGTAGCAAAGAACCAGGTAGAGATTGCCGAGAATAATAAAAGTATTCTCAATACGGGCTTCCTGCCTACTTTAACAGGAAGTGCCGGGGCAACTTACAACAGAGATGATGCAACTATAGAATTTCCGGGGCAATTTCTCGAGAGTGGTGAGCCAAGGCCCGATGTAGAACTCAACCAAGCCGAGGCCCAGAGATACGACTCAAGCCTTTCTCTGAATTTCACTTTGTTTGACGGCATGGGCAGATTTTACAATTACAAAAGCCTGAAAGAACAATACCAGCTAACAGAGTTACAGGCCAGGGAAACTATAGAAAATACGGTTCTGCAGTTGCTGAGTATATATTTCGAAGTAGCAAGACTTACAGAGAACGTCAATGTGTTTAAGAAGGCCTTGGAAGTTTCCAATGACCGGATAACCCGTGCTGAATACGCCTTTGAATACGGTCAGAATACTAAGCTCGATATTCTGAATGCCCAGGTTGATGTCACAAATGACAGTATCAACCTCTTAAATGCAGAACAGCAATTGTCGAATACAAAGCGCGATTTAAATGTGGTATTAAATCAAAACCTGAATGAATCTTTCGAAGTTGATACAGTTGTTGCTTTCATCCCCAGATTACAATTGGACGACTTTATTGCGAAAGCAAGGGAAAATAATGTCGCCTTATTACAAACGAAGAAAAACCTGCTGATCAATGAATACGATATTAAGATCAGCAGATCAGGGTACCTCCCCACAATTGGCCTAAACGGTTCATATGGCTGGAATTTAAATCAAAGTGCAGCTTCTGCATTTTTTCCGGGCACCAACAACGAGACCTATAATCTCAACCTCGGGGCACGACTAACCTGGAATCTCTTTGATGGCGGTAGTACCAATGTTCGTGTGAAAAATGCGAAGATTGCTTATGAAAACCAGGAATTGCTAAAGAAACAGATTGAGCTGGAAGTAGATCGGGATATATTGAATGCTCTCGATATCTATGAGAACAGGCTATCCATCTATGCCATCCAGGAACAGAACGTCATTACAAATGAAAACAACTTCGAGCGCTCCAGAGAACAGTTCCAGTTAGGGAGGATCACCTCCATAGAATTCAGGCAGGCACAGATCAACCTGCTGAATGCTCAAACCAATAAGAACCTTGCCAAATACGATGCAAAGCTGGCAGAAATACAGCTCCTCCAGCTAACGGGCCAACTTCTCAATGTTGAACTATAAGCGGGAACATGCTTGAACACTTCTTTCAATGTCCTTATTGCTGGGAAGAAATTTCGATGTTATTAGACACTTCTGTTTCTACTCAGACCTATGTTGAGGACTGTGAGGTTTGTTGCAATCCGATAGAAATCAACATGCGTTGCACGGCTGGTGAATTACAGGAATTTCAGGCAAATCCCCTGGGCCAGTAATTCGATAATATCTTCGCACTTCCGGATCTGGTGTGCAAATCCCCATTTATTTAGTATTTTGTTCCAGGCATAGGATAATTATTCTGTAATGGACAATCCACAGAAGAAAGCAAAAGCTTACTGGAATGAAAATCTGAGGTATCTTGTGATATTACTCTCCATATGGTTTGTTGTGTCCTTTGGGGCAGGCATCCTCTTAAAAGACTGGCTGAACGCTATTAAAATTGGTGGATTTGGCCTTGGTTTCTGGTTTGCACAGCAAGGCGCAATCTATGTCTTTGTAATCCTCATTTTTGTTTATGTCCGACTGATGAATAAACTTGATAAGAAATACGGATACGATGACTAATTATATCCAGAAAACAATAAGTTAAAACATGGACGTACAGAGTTGGACGCTCCTTCTGGTCGTCATATCCTTTTCCCTGTATATTGGGATTGCTATCTGGTCGAGGGCCAGCTCAACCAGTGATTTTTATATTGCTGGAGGCCACGTTCCTGCTTTGGCCAACGGCCTGGCAACGGCAGCCGACTGGATGTCTGCGGCCTCTTTTTTAGGGATGGCCGGTCTTCTTTCTTTTACAGGCTATGACGGTTCAGTTTACCTGATGGGTTGGACAGGCGGATACGTTCTTCTCGCTCTTCTTCTTGCTCCATATCTGAGAAAATTCGGAAAATTCACGGTTCCTGATTTTATAGGAGATCGCTATTATTCCAATATCACGAGAACGGTAGCCGTTATTTGCGCCCTGTTGGTTTCTTTTACCTATGTGGCGGGTCAGATGAGGGGTGTTGGACTCGTTTTTTCACGTTTTCTTGAAGTTCCTATAGACACTGGAGTAATTATCGGAATGATCATCGTATTGTTCTATGCGGTACTCGGTGGGATGAAAGGGATTACCTATACCCAGGTTGCACAGTACTGTGTCCTGATCTTTGCCTTTATGGTGCCCGCTATATTCATTTCGATTCAAATGACAGGGAATCCGGTTCCACAACTGGGAATGGGCGCCCAGGTCCTTGGAGAGGAGATTTCACTGCTCGATAAATTAGACGGTCTTTCTGAAGCTCTTGGATTTACGGCATATACAGATGGTTCAAAATCCACAGTTGACATCTTTTGTATTACCGCTGCGCTTATGGTGGGTACCGCAGGATTACCCCATGTCATCGTACGATTTTTTACTGTTCCCAATGTGAGGGATGCAAGGAAATCAGCAGGCTACGCCCTTCTTTTTATTGCCATTCTTTATACAACCGCACCAGCAGTGGCAGTATTTGCCAGGACCAACCTTATCGAAACAGTGAGTGATCAACCCTATGAAGAAATGCCCGAATGGTTCCGGAAATGGGAAACTACAGGCTTAATCGTATTTGATGACAAGAACAAGGATGGCCTTATTCAGTATGTAGGGGATACAGATAAAAACGAACTAACTGTGGATCCTGATATCACCGTACTAGCGAATCCGGAGATAGCCAAGCTTCCCAATTGGGTAATTGCCCTGGTTGCTGCTGGTGGCCTGGCTGCAGCACTCTCAACCGCTGCAGGTTTGTTGCTCGTTATTTCCACGGCTATTTCCCATGATCTTATAAAAAAGCAATGGAAACCAAATATTTCTGACAAATACGAACTTGCACTGGCCAGGATTTCTGCAGTGATAGCCGTGTGTATAGCAGGTTATTTTGGGATCAACCCACCGGATTTTGTGGCTGCAACGGTAGCACTGGCATTTGGGCTGGCGGCAGCTTCATTCTTTCCGGCTATCATCCTGGGTATATTTTATAAAAAAATGAATAAGGAAGGAGCTACCGCCGGAATGGTGGCAGGAATCTTAATAATGCTTTATTATATGCTCAGATTCAAGTTTGATATGTTTGGCGGCGGGAATTCTTCAGACTGGTGGTTCGGAATTTCTCCTGAAGGCTTTGGAACTGTGGCCATGTTGCTTAATTTTATAATATCCCTCTCAGTTTCGGCATTGTTCAAGGATCCACCCATAGAGGTACAGGAAATTGTAGAGAACATCCGATTGCCAAAAAACGCCGGGAGAGCAAATTCACATTAAACCAATACGCATGAGTAATTACAGCATTAAAAACCTGGAAGAGTATTTTCAGCTCTATCGAAAATCAGTAAGGGAACCGGAAAACTTCTGGGAGGAGATCGCAGAAGAGCACTTTTTCTGGAGAAAACGCTGGACGAATGTAATGCAATGGGATTTCTCAAAACCTGAAGTAAAATGGTTTGAAGGAGCCAAACTGAACATCACTGAGAATTGCCTCGACAGGCACCTTCCGGCACGTGGGGATAAAACAGCAATAATATTTGAACCAAACGACCCGGGAGAAGAAGCCCAGCATATCAGTTACAATGAATTGCATGCCAGAGTATGCCAATTTGCCAATGTGCTTAAATCACAGGGTGTAAGCAAGGGAGATCGCGTTTGTATTTACCTTCCCATGATTCCTGAATTGGCCATTGCGGTACTGGCATGTGCGCGAATCGGTGCGATCCATTCTGTGGTTTTTGCCGGATTCTCCTCACAGGCTCTTGCGGCACGGATCAATGATTGCGATTGCAAGCTCGTAATTACAGCCGATGGCTCATTCCGGGGAGCAAAGACCCTAAATCTGAAAGAAATAGTGGATCAGGGCCTGGAAAGCTGTAAGGGGGTTAAAACCGTGCTGGTCGTCAAAAGAACAGGAGGGGAGATCAGAATGAAGGATGGGAGGGATCAGTGGATAGAACCTCTTTTAGACAAGGCCAGCGAGGATTGTAAGGCTGAAATAATGGATGCAGAAGACCCGCTATTTATCCTGTATACCTCCGGTTCCACAGGTAAACCAAAAGGCATGGTCCATAGCTCAGCCGGATATATGGTATTCACAGCATACACTTTTAAAAATATATTCCGGTATCGGGAAAATGACATCTACTGGTGTACTGCAGACATTGGTTGGATAACCGGACATTCTTATATCGTTTATGGTCCCCTGGCCAACGGGGCCACCACAGTAATATTTGAAGGGGTTCCTACCTATCCTGATTACGGTAGGTTCTGGGAAGTGGTGGCCAAACACAAAGTCAACCAGTTTTATACCGCCCCAACCGCTATCAGGGCCCTGGCCAAAGAGAGCCTGGATTTTGTGGACAAGTATGATCTTTCTTCAATTAAAGTGTTAGGCACTGTTGGTGAACCTATCAATGAAGAAGCATGGCATTGGTATAATAACAATATTGGAAAGAATAATAGTCCGATAGTAGATACCTGGTGGCAGACGGAGACCGGAGGGATAATGATCTCGCCCATTCCATATGTCACTCCCACCATCCCGACCTATGCTACCTTACCCTATATTGGTATTCAGCCAGCTCTTATGGACGAGAAGGGGAAGGAAATAAAGGGGAACCAGGTAGAGGGCCGATTGTGCATAAAATTTCCCTGGCCCGCAATGGCCCGAACCATTTGGGGAGATCACCAACGCTATTACGACACCTATTTCTCTGCCTTTAAAAATATGTACTTCACCGGAGACGGGGCTATGAGGAATGCCGTAGGATACTACAGGATCACCGGTAGGGTAGATGATGTTATAATCGTTTCCGGACATAATTTGGGGACTGCTCCTATTGAAGACGCCATTAACGAACACCAGTCGGTTTCAGAATCAGCCATCGTAGGCTATCCACACGACATCAAGGGCAATGCCCTTTACGGTTTTGTGATCCTCAAACACGGGGGGGAGAGGCGAGACAGGGAAAATCTCAAGAAAGAAATCAACGAGCAAATTTCAGAGCATATAGGCCCTATCGCCAAGCTGGACAAGATTCAATTTGTACCTGGTCTGCCTAAAACGAGAAGCGGGAAAATAATGAGGCGTATTTTGAGAAAGATCGCTGCAAAAGACACCTCAAATCTCGGAGATATTAGCACCTTGCTGAATCCGGAAGTAGTGGAAGCCATTATAAAGGATGCGCAATAATTTCACTGCTAACTATTCTAGAGAATGGAATAAAGGATAAATCCGCCAAAAGCAAAAGAAAAAGGGGCGAGAAGTCTTATTAAATAAGGCGGAAATATGGCTACACATTTTTGTGCATAAGCATAATGCCAGGCTCTTGGCAATAGCATTAGGAGTATGGAAGTACCTATCATAAACCAGCCCAGGATATGTAGGAACTCAGGAAATTTTGATTGAGAAGCGTAGATGATTAGTCCGGCAGCAGGAATCATTCGCAATGACAATTCTCCAAAGTGTATCCGAGGAGTACTGGCGGCTTTATTTAATATCTTCCATACGCGGTTGGGTGCAAGTAACATCAGTAACCCCACAGCAATCAGAAATAGTCCAAAAATAACTACAAGGAATTGCGCAAAAAATATCAAGTTGTTAGTCTTTAGATTGGTAGTATTTCTGAAGGGTATAAAAGGCCTTTTTTCTCTTGCCCTCTTCTGATATCAGGCCTTTTCTGTTCCATCCGTCCTGTATCCCGGGAAGGACCCTGCGGGGCGATCTGAAATCGACCAGGATCCACGGAGACATGCCCTGAAGCTGAGGGATAGAAGTGAGCATCTTTAAAGTTTCCTCATAGAGGAATTCCTGGTATTCCTCTGTCCATCGCGTAAGCTTAT
>JABDQK010000175.1 GCA_013042255.1 Flavobacteriaceae bacterium
GTACTCCCCTTATGGGCGTCATCCGAGATCACATCAAACCACCAGTTATCACCACTAACGGTCCAGTCGGCGCCTCCCTGGTTATTTCTGATTCCGTCCAATACGGAATAAGCCCCAACCAATAGGAGATTTACACCTTGTTCATTTTGCAGTGTCGCGTCACTCAGGGCTCCAATTGCCGGCACGTCTGTAAAATCATCGCTACAAGCAAAAATTGCAGCGAATAAGGTTAAATAATAAAAGATTCTCTTTTTCATTTTTTTAGAATTTTGTGTTTATACCAATTGTAAGTATTTGTGCAAGTGGGAATACAGGATTTGGTCCATCCACCCCTAAAGATAAGTTATCTGTTGAAATTACTTCAGGATTTAATCCTTCGTAATCCGTTATTGTGAACAGGTTGGTACCCTGTATATATATCCGGAACATATCCAGTCCGATAGAGCTGGCGATGTTTTCATCAAAAGTATATCCAATCTGTAGATTCTTCAATCGCATAAAGGATGCGTCTTCCACAAAATAAGAATTAGGCTGTGTTTCGGCATTCGTAATGGACTGACTCAATGCAGGTAAGGTAGCATTGGTATTTGATGGTGTCCAGGAATCCAGTACACGAGTACTTCTGTTACCGTTAAAGAAGGTAGGGAAGTCTGTAAAGATCTTCTGATAGTTGTACGCATCGTTCCCTGAGGATCCGGAGAAAAATGCTGACATATCGAATCCTTTGTAGCCCAATGCTATGTTGATACCATAAGTGAAATCAGGGTGTGGAGATCCGATATAGGTTCTGTCGTCATCATTGATGGTTCCGTCTCCATTGACATCTTCATAGGTAAATCGTCCGCTGCCGTCAAAGCCTGTTACCCGGCGTCCGTAGTATTCGGAAATAGCTCGTCCTACCTCGGTACGAGTTACAGCACCTCCTCTTAGATCTGTTCTTCCTATCTGGAAATCACTGATCAGGTTCTGTACTTCATTCTTATACCTGGAAATATTTGCATCAATGGAATAGTTCAGGCCAAAAGAAGTCTCATCACTATAACCTAAGGCTAAATCAAAACCGGTGTTTTGGATATCTCCAAGGTTTACAAGTGGCGCCGTAGCATCAATCGCTGTTGTACTGATCAGGCTCAGATCACGAGTGATCAGATCCTTGGTATCAATATCAAAGTATTCGAAGGATACAGAAAGTTTATTGTTGAATAACCCCATTTCAAAACCTAAGTTGGTTGTAACACTGGTCTCCCAACGCAAATCTGGATTTCCTACCTGACTCAAAATCGCCCCGGTAGAAATGGAACTTCCATTTAAGGCATAGTTGGCAAGACCTTCGTTAAGATTTGAAATATTAATAGTTGGGTTACTAGAAGGCAAGGTCTGGTTTCCTAATTCTCCGTAAGATGCTTTCAACCTTAAACGGCTCACCCACCCATCCTGAGGGAAGAAATCTTCGTCACTGATCTTCCAGCCTACACTAAAGGAAGGGAAGGTCTGACTCTGATTGTCTCCCAGGAATCTTGAGGATTTATCATTACGAAGGGTAACCGTTGCAAAATATTTGCCCTGGTACGAATAGTTGGCCGTACCAAAGATGGAGAATAATGTATTACCTCCGTCGTAGGCAAAATCTACGTTTGGTGTTCCGCTACCATTACTCAGCAAATAGAAATCGGGTGTCTCAAACAGGAACCCATTCCGACTAATTTGCTTCCCTTTGCTGTTTTCTTCAACGGCCTCAACCCCGGCAAGGGCATTGATATTGTGTTCTCCAAATACTCCGCTATAGTTAAGGACGTTGTTCCAAGTCCAGGAATAATTATTGATATCCTGCTCAAACAGTGTATTGGTAGATAATGGCTCTATAAATTCAGGATCTAAAGCCTGGAATCTTCTCTGGTGGAAGTTCTCTATGTTTCCACTGACGGTAGTTTTAAAGGTCAGACCTTCGTAAAGCTGAGCTTGTAAATACACATCTCCAAAAACACGGAAGATTTTGTTGTAATTGTCTGATCCTCTTGAAAGCAATGCCACAGGATTACGGGTATTACTCAAACCAGGACCACCTGATCCGGCAAAATCTCCTTCATCGTCGAAAACAGGTACCAGCGGTGTGAATCGGTAGGCCATATTTATCGCCTCAAGCGTTCCTTCCTGCTGACGCGAAAAAGAGGCATTGAGGTGTTCCCCAATAGTGATGAACTCACCAATTTTAAACTCAGAGTTCAATCGGGTTACACCTTGTTTAAATCCGGTGTCATTAAGGATACCTTCACGATTCAGGTAGTTGGCAGAGAGGAAGTATCTCCCGGTCTCATTACCATTGGAAATCGATAGATCAAAATTTTGTGTAGGTGCATTCTGGGTGATTTCATCAAACCAGTTTGTACCATTTGGTTGTTGAACTGTCGCAGTACGAGGAGCTCTTGTTATAGGATCATAGGAGACAACTCTTGTGTATCCCTGAACTGTGGTTGGTACAACCGGTGAAGGGCCATTACCGTATTGAGGGTGCTCAACAGATGCCCCGTCATTGGCAAGACTCTGAAAAATCATTTCCCCATGCTGCTGAACATTCAACATGTCTGGGAGGTTTGTCGCTCTTGACACACCTGTATAGGCATTAAAAGTCACTGTAGGCTCGGCCTGGTTGTAACTTCCGCTTTTGGTAGTGATAATAACTACCCCGTTGGATGCCCTGGCACCATAAATAGCCGCTGCACCATCTTTTAAGACGTTGATCTGCTCAATATCTCCGGGATTTATACTATTAAGTATTGAAGGATTGTCTGTCTGAACGCCATCAATAATATAAAGTGGGTTGGTATTATTACTGGTACCAAAACCACGGATGACAATTTTCGGTGACGATCCCGGCGTACCGGCATTTGTCACTGTAACACCAGTGACCCGACCTTCAAGTGCTTCGGCTGCATTCACCAAAGGCGCCTTGGTGGCCTCACTGATATCAACGGATGCAACAGAACCGGTAATATCTCCCCTGGTCTGAGTAGAGTAACCCGTTACGACAACTTCGGAAAGCTGACTGGCATCTTCTGCCATTTGAACGTCAATTCTGCTTTGTCCGTTAATGGGCACTTCCTGCCGTGCAAATCCGATATAACTAAAAACAAGTACATCGTTGGCATTGGCTGTGATGGTGTAGTTTCCATCAAAATCGGTCTGGGTACCATTGGTGGTCCCTTTTACCACTACATTTGCCCCGGGTAGTGGAGCCCCGAGGTCGTCTGTTACCGTTCCGGTGACTGTTTGCTGAACATTTTCTTCAAGTCCGTCATCCGGAATCATAACCGGATTGGCAAATCCCACGGATACTGAAAAAAATAAGAGCAGAGAAAACATCCCTGCCAAAGCGGATTTCGCAATTGAATTCCACGTCCCCGGATTTAACCAGGGTTGGGTAAATTTTCGATTCATAATCGTGTCTCGTTTAGTTAGTTAATGACTACCTCTTTAATTAAATCATCCTACGCTATCGATTGCGTAAAATGTTAAAAAAATATAAATGAAATATAATATTACTAAAATATTGTGAAAGCCTCCAAAAGATTCGCGATATTTTTGCGAATTAATCATGTTAAATTATTGTAGATCTTACAGGATATGTCTTCAGAAACAAATATAATCTTAGGTCTCTCTTATTTTTTGAACTGAAATTTCGATAGACGGGATATTTCCAATTTAATTTTTAACTTGTCTCCATATCCATAATTCATTCCCAATGCAAATTAAAGAAACTAAGGTCCTGTACGATGCCATCATAGTTGGCTCGGGGGCGGGAGGCGGTATGTCTGCCAAAGTCCTGGCGGATGCCGGACTAAAAATTGCCGTCGTGGAAGCCGGACCCTATTTTGATCCGGCAGATCCAAAGCAAATGACCCAGCTGAAATGGCCTTATGAATCACCCAGAAGAGGTGCGGGAACCTCCCGGGCATTCGGAGAGTTTGATATGGCTTACGGTGGATGGGAAATTGAAGGAGAACCTTACACTCAAAAAGACGATACCAATTTCTGGTGGTTCCGATCCCATATGCTGGGAGGGCGAACGAATCACTGGGGCCGGATATCCCTTCGTTTTGGCCCTAAGGATTTTAAGCACAAGGATGTGGATGGCCTGGGCGATAACTGGCCCATTGGTTACGAAGATGTAAAACCATATTATGATAAAGTAGATAAACTAATAGGCGTATTTGGAACCAATGAAGGATTACCCAACGATCCGGACGGTTTTTTTCTCCCCCCGCCCAAACCCAGACTACACGAACTTTTCTATATAAAAGGTGCCCGAAATTTAAATATTCCGGTGATTCCTTCGCGTATGTCAATGCTCACTAAAAAGATCAACAATGACAGAGGTGTGTGCTTTTACTGCGGTCAATGCGCCCGTTCCTGTCAGGTCTATGCCGATTTCTCATCGGGTTCCTGCCTGATATTTCCCGCCCAGAAAAGTGGAGGTCAGGTAGACCTGTATGTAAATTCAGTGGTAAGGGAAGTGACCACAAATGAAGAAGGAAAGGCTACAGGGGTGTCCTATATAAGTAAGGATGATCGGAAAGAATACAAATTAAAAGGAAAGGTGGTCGTCCTCGCTGCATCGGCCTGCAGTTCTGCCCGCATCCTTTTAAACTCAAAAAGTAAACAACATCCCAATGGCCTGGGAAATAGCAGCAACATGGTTGGCAAATATTTGCACGATTCAACCGGGAGCAGTAGAGCCGGTTTTATTCCGGGCCTGATGAACCGTAAAATGTACAACGAAGACGGAGTAGGAGGGATGCACGTCTACACCCCCTGGTGGTTAGATAACAAGGATCTCGACTTCCCACGTGGCTACCATATTGAAGTGTGGGGCGGCATAGGAATGCCCAATTATGGATTTGGGTTTAATCCCAATGACTTTAATAAATTTTTCGGACTGCCCACGGGAGGATACGGCCCTTCCCTCCGGGAGGACGTAAAAAAATATTATGGCTCCGTTATCGGATTCGGGGGACGGGGTGAAGCCATAGCACGGGAAGATAATTATTGTGAGATCGACCCGACAACGGTTGATGAGTTTGGGATCCCGGTACTCCGCTTTAAGTACCAATGGTCTGATTTTGAAAAGAAGCAGGCAAAACACATGCAGCAGACCTTTGAGGAATTGATCCACAGTATGGGGGGTGAACCATTGGGCGATACCCCAACCAAGGAAC
>JABDQK010000178.1 GCA_013042255.1 Flavobacteriaceae bacterium
CAATGTGCTGGTTTCTGAAAACTGCCAGTTCCTTATCGTTGAGCTGGGTTACCGCCGTTCCATTGATCTCAAGCTTGCTGTCTGATTTATTTGTCTGGTGATCAAGGGTTCCGAGAATCTGCAGCAGAGTAGTTTTTCCGGCCCCGGATGCCCCAACTATTGAGACAATCTCTCCTTTTTTAATGTGCAGATCTACTCCCTTTAAGACCTGTAATTTACCGTAGAATTTCTGAAGATTTTTTGCGGAGATCATCCCGTTTATTTTGAAATTCGAAAGTACACATTAGCCAGTTCACTACAAAATACAGGAATACCGTATTAGAGATGCAATTTTATAGTTTTATTTCCCTTGATCACTTTACCTTCGCAAGACCTCGCTATGCTAATTATACGTTAAAGTTTAGAAGAGGTGTGAGAATTCACTAATTTTGTTTAAGTTTAATTAGTAAAAAATAAACAAATTAGGGGTTAAGTCGACCAGAACCTTATATTTTATACAATATGGCACCATATCAGAATCTTGAAGAATACAACCTGAACATAACCAATGAGGTTAAGGAACGTTACGAAAAAATAATAGATGAAATAGGGGAGGATGTCAATCGCGAGGGGTTGGTCAAGACTCCTGAAAGAGCAGCCAAAGCCATGTTGTTCCTTACTCAGGGTTACAAGCAGGACGCCGTTAAAATCCTGAAAAGTGCCATGTTTGCAGAGGATTATGACGAAATGGTCATTATAAAAGATATTGAAGTTTATTCCCTTTGTGAGCACCATATGTTACCTTTTTATGGCAAGGCCCATATCGCTTATATTCCTGACGGTCAAATTGTAGGATTGAGTAAAATACCAAGGGTAGTAGATGTGTTTGCACGCAGGTTGCAAGTGCAGGAGCGATTAACTCATGACATCCTTGAATGCATCAATGAGACTTTAAAGCCTAAGGGTGCTGCAGTTGTTATTGAGGCTTCACATATGTGTATGATGATGAGAGGAGTACAGAAGCAGAATTCTGTGACAACGACTTCAGGCTTCCGCGGGCAATTCGAGAAAATTGAGACACGGAATGAATTTCTAAAACTCATCAGTTCCAGACTTTCATAGGACATTTTTTTACAGAATTGTTATTCTGCATTAATTCATGCAGAACAAGCCACAGGATTTCTTTATTTTTATGACCAGATGAAGAATACCCCTAGCTTTAAATACCTTTTCCTGGGCTTGCTCTTTGATGGCATTGGTATGCTGTCATTTTTTATTCCCGGCATCGGTGAGTTCTCCGATGTAATCTGGGCCCCTGTAGCCGCATGGGTAATGACCCGTATGTATAAAGGTAAATCCGGACAAATTGCCGGAGTGGTTACATTTATTGAAGAGTTGTTGCCGGGTTTCGATTTTATCCCCAGTTTTACACTTATGTGGATTTATTCCTTTATTATGGCCAAAACAGCTTCAAACAAGGTCCTGAAATCCTGATACCAGGATCGCATAATTTTATCCTTTTAAAATCCTTCTGATAATCTGAATTATTGTAAAAGTCGTTTAAAGCCCATCCGACGCAGCATTTTTTTCTCAAAATTCCAGAAAAAGGTAAATTGTCCAAAAAGCCATCCATAAATAACCAGTAATACCTGGTAAAAAGGGAATATCAGCAACAGGCGTAAGGTCCAGTAAACCCAGCCACTCCACCAGCTATCAGGAAATACATCTCTTGAGAGACCAATCCAAGCGAGAAAAGGTTTTGCCACATATACAGATGAAGACCCTGTGATGGCAAAGACCCAGAAAATGACTATCAATTGCCAGGTAGACTGTATGCCCCAATGTTTTTTCAAACGATTTGTCATTGCCCTTTTTTAAGGCTGCAAAGGTAGTCAATTAGATACGCGGGGCAAAAGGACCTAATCTTTGATTGTATTTGCGCTGGAAATAAACAAAGTAATTGTAAAGTTTGTAATTCACCTCATAGCCATAGTCTATGAGGGGATCGTAGTTGATCTGGAGCTCGTACAAATTAGGATCATACTGAAGGTTATTAATCACGCGGTTATTCCATTCAATTACATAAAGGCGGTTTCTAGTCTCCAGAAAGGATTGCGAATAGTATCCAGGAGGACGGGCAACGGATTGCAGCCATACATTAAATCCCGGTTCAATGATTATGATCTCGTAATTCGAATCAGGATCTGATATTTCCACTGTATCAGGCTGAGAAGCGGTAAAAGCTGTCTTTTCCTGGGCAGAAATCCCGGGGGTCATCTTCGTACTGTTACAACTCAGTCCAAAAACAAGAAGTCCACTTACCAGAAGCAGCCCGACGGGAAAAATTATACTTTTTGATTTTCTTTTCATACTACCTTAAGATACAAAAAAACCACCGGGCCAGGCCTGATGGTTTTGTTAAAAATCGTTAAGTTCGATTCGTCTATTTTCCGAATAGTCCGCCCAGCATTCCGCCAAGGCCACCTTTCTTTTGTTTACTTCCCAGTACCATGTCTGCTACAT
>JABDQK010000179.1 GCA_013042255.1 Flavobacteriaceae bacterium
TGTATCAGGGCCTGGCGTACATAAGATTTAAATGTGCCCAGTGGGACACCCATCAGCTTGTGTGCCTCACGATGGGTATATCCTTTAAAATATACCAGCTCAATCACTTTCTGATGATGAGCCTCCATTTTTTTTATCACACCATTCAGGGTTTCATAATTATGACCCGACTCTTCCTGTTCTATATCATTATATACACCCATATCCTCCTTTTGGATGAGGGGATCGGTTTTTCTCAAAGCATTTAGGGTTTTGTTCCTGGCAATCCTGTAGGCCCAGGTATAAAATTTACCCTTGTCAGGATCAAATTGGTCTATTTTTTCCCAGATGGTGACAAATATTTCCTGAAGCAGATCTTCCGATAATTCTTTGTCACGACACATCCTTAATACTACGCCGTAGAGCGCTCCCGAATATTTGTCATAAAGGGCATAGAGGGCATTCTTATCGCCGTTTTTAAGGCGATTTATCTGACTTGAGTCATCCATAGCAAGTGTTAAAGATATGATAAAAATCTGCTTTGCTCATCCATCTGTCAGCTGCCTGTGTAATTAATAATGAAGAGTGCACTAAAACTTTAATTATCATTAAAACTAAAAAACAAATCATGAAAAAAGTAATTTTTATTCTTTCGACTGTTGCCCTTTTGTTAGGTTCAACTAAAGCAAATGCTCAGAACAATTCACAGGACATCGTAGATATCGCTGTATCTGTTGATGATTTTTCAACCCTGGTTACTGCTCTTAAAGCGGCAGATCTTGTAGGCGCCCTGCAGGGAGACGGACCTTTTACCGTTTTTGCACCTGTAAATTCAGGGTTCGCAAAAATCGACGCGGATGCCTTGAATTCCTTGTTACAACCCGAAAACAAAGAAAAATTGGCTGCTATTCTTACCTACCATGTGGTATCGGGAAGAATTACTGCATCTGATGTAGTAAATGCCCTAAATAAGGGAAAAGGGAAAGCAGAACTCACTACGCTAAACGGAGGGAAGTTAACTGCTGTAAAAAAAGACAAAGGGATCTACCTGATGGATGCCAATGGAAATTACAGCATGATCACCAAAACTGATGTAATGGCTTCAAACGGAGTAATACATATCATCGAAGACGTGGTTATGCCACAATAGTTGGTTGGTTGGTTGTTGAGAAAGAGCATCGCACTTGCGGTGCTTTTTCATTTTACACCTGTTTACATGGGCCAAAAACTTACCAGGGAAGCAAATACCGTAAAGAAAAGAATGAATGGGATGACCAAATACCCCATAATATCCCGTGCCTGTATCTTAATTCCTGCGCCCATAATTGGGATAACTAAGAGAAGAAAGAAGGGTTGCATCAAATTAGTAAGGCTTTCGCCATAGGCAACAGACATGGCCGCCCTTGATAACAGAGCTTCCATTTCTTCCGGCGACAATGCTGCCCCGATTTCCTGGACTGCTGTAATTATACTTGGCCCTATAACCGCAAATTCTCCCCCTGCAGAAGGGATGGCAAAATTAACCACAGCTCCGGTTAAAAATGCAAAAAAAGGAATACTCTCCACTGTTGCTATAGAGGCCATCCATAATGCAAGTTTTTCACCTAAACCGGTGTAAATCATAATTCCCATAATCCCTGCGTAAAAAGGATATTGGAAGAGGATTCCGGAAATATTCCCACTTGCCCTTTTCATAGCGATAACATAACGCATTGGAGTACCGTGTAGGAGCAGGCCCAGCATCAGGAAGAGAAAAATCATGATGTTCAGATTGAGATCTAGTCCTTTGGAACTAAAATGTAAAAACAAATAGATCAGGCCCGGGATCGCAATGAGATATTGTAAAAGTCGGCTATTATTCAGGAAGTCAGAAAAGGCCTTATAAGGCAATTTCATGAGTCGGGCTTCCTCATGGATAGCCACTGATTTTTGATCTGATTCCGATTCCATCATACCTTCGAGGGTTGGGTAATCTCCTGTTTTCGGCAGTAGAAGGCGCATAAGGAATGGGGCAATAATAAGAAATACTAACAATACAACCAGATTAAGAGACGACCCCAGAGTTGCACTAGTTGATATAGTGTCGTCTAGTACCCCGGCTTTAACAAGGAAGTTCTCCTGGGTATTCAATAGTAAAGGGATAGAACTGGAAAGGCCGCTTACCCAAATGATACTGGAGAAATACACGCAGGCAATCAGAAAAGGGTAGTGGATTCCTTTGATCCGGAGGGCCAGTTCCCTGCCCAGAACAGCAGTTATGACTACCCAACCCCAACTTATTAAACTAAATAGTGCGCCTAAAATCACAATCAGAAAGTATACTTGTTGAGGTTTCTTGATCTTCCTGGCCAGCAAGTCGATACCTCTGTGTACCATAGGTGAAAGAGCAATTGAATAACCTGTAATGACCAATAACACCATCTGCATCCCGAATTCGAGCAAGATCCAGAATCCGTCATACCAGGAATTGATTACCTGAACAGGTGTAGCTTCTACCCATAATAGAGCAATTACAGATGTAATTAAGGTAAGGATAAGTGCAAATACAAAAGCATCGGGCATAAACCTCTGGAAGATATCTGAAAATTTCTGTCCTATTTTCTGGATCATTTTTCTTTTAATTTTTGCCCATTAACTCCAGCATATTTTTCGTGTTGAGTACTGTGGCAAATTCTTTATGAAGGTTTGCCAGAGTGATTTTATGAACAAGTGAGGCCTCAAATTTTTCTCCCTCCGGGCCTAAAGTATCAAATGTAGCCGTAGCGTCGGATATAACAAAGGTGTTGTATCCAAAATTTCCGGCCATACGGGCTGTGGATGAAACACAATGAGAGGTAGTAAGACCCACCAGTACCACATCGGAAATTTGCATGTCCTTCAGCATCTTATGTAAGGGGGTATTTATAAAGGCACTATTACTACTTTTTTCAAGAATAATTTCTCCTTTTATTGGTTTTGTAATCTCTTTAAATTCGTTTCCCGTCCTTTCTTTTGTAAGGGGGGAAGGAGGTGTTCCGTTATGTTTGATATGGAATACAGGATAGTTTTGGACTCTCCAGTAGGCCAGGAGGATAGCTGCCTTCTCCTCGGCATCCGGGTTATTTCTGGCCCCTCCGTAATAATCGAGTTCCTCTAATCCTTTTTGTATGTCGATCAGTATCAGGGCCGGTGGTTGCTTTCTTTTCATCTCTATCTTTATTCAGATGCTGAATTACCCGAAATCTTATAGATCACCGGATTAAATGCTTTTGATGCCACTACCACTTTATCTCCGGGGAGTATACCTTCTATTTCCGAAGGGTGGGCCACCACTTTTACAATATTATTTCCTATCAAAACGCTTATAATATAGATAACATCCTGCTGAATAAGATGCAAAACTGTGCCTGTAAACTGGAATTTGCCGCTAATATGTTTTTCCATAAACAATTCTCCCGGCGGCCCCAACTGAGTAATACGCCCTTCCTTCATGATGGCAGTTGTATCAGAAAGTTTCATGATTTCGCCCAGATCGTGACTAACCATGATGGTTGTCAACCCCAGTTTATTATGGGCATCCAGAATATGATCCTGCAGACTTAGCCGCATATCCGTATCCAGGGCAGCAAGGGGTTCATCTAACAATAAAACATCAGGTTGCTGAACCAGGGCCCTGGCAAGGGCAACTCGCTGTTTCTGTCCTCCTGATAACGTATCTGGTTTTCGGTTCTCTAAGGCAGCAAGATCCATGACGTCTAAAAGATCAGCGATGATATTATCTGGCGCCGACTTGCTTTTTGCGAATTTCAGATTCTCAATGACAGTCATATTGGGAAACAGGGCATAATCCTGAAAAACATATCCAATATTTCTTTTTTGGGGGGGGAGATTGATTTTTTTCTCCGAGTCGAACCAGGTCCTGTCCTGAAAAGCAATATACCCCTTATCAGGAGGCAGTAAACCTGCTATACCTCTCAGCAGGGAAGTTTTACCTGATCCTGAAGGACCATAAAGCGTTAGCAGCGAGCCTTCTGCTATGGTAAGATCAGTATTCAAGGTGAATTCAGCTGTTCCGGCTCCCAGTTTTTTATGGATTCTTACTTCTACCATTTCCAGAATCTTTTTAAATATCCTCCATTGAGAAGGTATACAAGTAGAAGCAGGGCAAAGGTTAATGCAAATAAAATTAAAGAATACCTGTTTGCAGCCACATAATTAAGAGATTCCACTTCATCGTAAATAGCGATTGAAGCCACTCTTGTCTCCCCTGGAATATTACCGCCAATCATTAGTACGACTCCAAATTCACCCACAGTATGCGCAAAGGCCAGAACAATTCCCGTTAAAAGTGATTTTCGGATATTGGGAAGCAACACCCTGAAAAGCTGTGTTCTTGCAGATTTTCCCATAGTGGCAGCAGCTTCCGAAAGAGAAGGTGGCAGGGATGTCAAACCTGCCTGTATGGGTTGCACCATAAAGGGGAGGCTATATATCACAGACGCCACAACAAGTCCGCCAAAGGAAAAAACGAGTTGTATTCCTAACCACTCATTGATCCATGAACCAAACGCATTATTAGGGCTGAATGCCAGGAGAAAATAAAAGCCTAAAACCGTAGGGGGAAGGACAAGTGGCATGCTTACCAGAGTTTCTATTACAGGTTTTATGCGGGAGGTAGTTTTGCTGAGCCAGAAAGCAAGGGGAACAGAAACAACCAACAGGACCATTGTTGTAGTCATTGCAAGTTCAAATGTCAATCGCAAGGGTTCCCAGTTCATTTTGGCGATAGCATTACTTCATTAAGTTTGATCATGGCAAGTACTTTTTTACCAGGCTCTATACCCATATCTGAAAGGGCCTCCGTACTCACAATAGCACGGATGTTCCCGGGAAGACATTCTAAATCAACCCCGCTTAACAAAGTACCACTTTGCAGGGTCTGTACTTTACAGTCGATTTTATTCGCAAGACTAATTCCATTCGTCTTTTCCAGACCAATCACCACCTCAGTTTCCTTAAAAAGAATATTTACTTCCCGGTTTAATGCCAGATATTCAGCTGATTCAGGAGTATCGATTACAATGGTTTTCATCTCCAGATCACCTTCAAGTAACAAGGTAACCAGGGTGATCTGTCCTTCAACCTGAAGGTTTTTTATATGCCCTGTTAGTCTATTCACGTACCGAATATCCAAAATTTTTAAGGATAGCCTGTCCTTCCTCACTAAAAAGATATTCAAAAAATGTCCTGGCGCCTTCTTTAGAGGAATTTTGGTGGTTTATTAAAGCGATTACGTGTGGTAGTTTATCGTAAGCATCAGAATCTATTAGTATCCACTGGCCAACCTTACTTAATTCCGGACTTTTAACAATTGCGAGAGAGGTAAAACCCATCTCGGCGGCACCCGAAAGAATAAACTGGTTAGCCTGGGATACACTTTCCCCGTAAACCAACTTAGATGAAACCTTGTCATAAATCCCATAGTTATTCAATACCTGCAGGGCTGCTGCTCCAAAGGGAGCAATTTTCGGATTGGG
>JABDQK010000183.1 GCA_013042255.1 Flavobacteriaceae bacterium
AAGCCGTGTTCCTTGACGAATTCAGCTGTCTGGAAATCCTTGGGAAGGTCTTTCCCCGTTGCTTCTTTTACGACCCGCGGACCTGCAAATCCTATCAGTGCTCCCGGTTCTGAAATGTTGATGTCCCCCAACATGGCATAGGATGCAGTAGTACCACCGGTTGTAGGATCAGTACAAAGAGAAATATAAGGAAGCTTTGCTTCCGCAAGTTGTGCGAGTTTTGCAGAAGTTTTGGCCAGTTGCATTAATGAGAGGGCGGCTTCCATCATCCGTGCTCCCCCAGATTTGGAAATCATCACAAACGGTACTTTCTTCTTTATGGCCATATCGATGGCCCTGGCAATCTTTTCTCCAACAACGCTTCCCATGGAACCTCCGATAAAACTGAAATCCATACAAGCCACAACCAGGTCTTTCCCTTGGGATTTTCCGATGGCTGTTCGTACAGCATCTTTTAAACCGGTTTTTTTCTGTGCAGCTTTGAGACGATCTGCATATTTCTTTGTGTCTTCAAATTTCAGGGGATCCTTGGAACTCAATTTGGTGTCGAGTTCTGTGAACTTATTGTCGTCAAACAAAATCTCGAAGTATTCTTTACTTCCTATCCTTACGTGGTAGTCGTCTTCCGGACTCACATAAAAATTCTTTGCGAGCTCTTCGTACTCAACGATCTTTCCCGTAGGGGATTTATACCAAAGCCCTTTAGGAGTGTCTTTCTTCTGCTCTGTAGCGGTCTGTATCCCTTTCTCTTTTCGTTTAAACCAAGCCGTCATAGTCGCTTCTTTTTTAATATCAGAACTACCTTAAAGTTATAGAGTATTCACATTGTTGAGATCTTCGAAAGCCTTTTTCAGGCGCTCTACAAATGTTTTTTCACCTTCACGAAGCCACACCCGTGGATCGTAATACTTTTTATTAGGTTGATCATCTCCGTCAGGATTTCCAATCTGAGATTGTAGATACCCTTCTTTTCCCTTAAAGTAATCACGAATTCCTTCCATAAAGGCATACTGAAGGTCGGTATCAATATTCATTTTGATTACGCCATATCCGATAGCTTCTCTGATTTCCTCTACTGTAGAACCCGATCCACCATGGAAGACAAAGTCGATATGGTTATGTTCCACATTATATTTTTTAGTGACGTATTCCTGAGAATTCTTTAAGATTTTAGGAGTGAGTTTTACGTTGCCTGGTTTGTAAACGCCATGTACATTTCCAAAGGCAGCTGCAACCGTAAATCTATGGCTCACTTTAGACAATTCTTCGTAGGCGTAAGCCACTTCCTCTGGTTGTGTATAGAGTTTGGAGTCATCAACATCGGTGTTGTCCACCCCGTCCTCTTCTCCACCTGTTATCCCGAGTTCGATCTCCAGGGTCATATTCATCTTGCTCATTCGGGCAAGATATTCCTTGCAAATGGCAATATTCTCTTCAATAGGCTCCTCTGAAAGGTCGATCATATGCGAACTGAAGAGAGATTTTCCTGTGGCCTTAAAGTGAACCTCGCTGGCATCCAGAAGACCATCAATCCAGGGGAGTAATTTTTTTGCGCAGTGATCGGTATGAAGGATTACCGTAGCACCATAAGCTTCTGCCAGTTCGTGAATATGTCTGGCTCCAGCAATGGCACCTTTGATGGCAGCCTGCTGACCATCATTGGAAAGTCCTTTCCCGGCGTTAAATTGTGAACCTCCATTCGAAAACTGTATAATCACAGGAGAATTAAGGGCTGCAGCAGTTTCCAGAACAGCATTTACGGTGTTTGAACCGGTTACATTGACGGCGGGTAGCGCAAATCCTTTTTCTTTTGCATATGCAAAGATTTTCTGAACTTCATCGCCCGTGGCGACACCCGGTTTTATATTGTGGGACATAGTTTTTAGTTTGATTTATCTGTTAGCCTACTCGGGCAAAAGTAATAAAATAATTAGGTCTAAAAGGGATAATTGATTCCTATTTGTATGACCGCATTGCCAAAATTATAATCCCTGAACCATCTTTTTGATTGTACTTCAGCGGGATTGTAAGTTTTAAATCCGGTGTCGACCCGGAACACAAAATAGGTAAAATCGTATCGAAGACCAAAACCTGTCCCCAGAGCAATATCGGCAAGGGATTCGAATCCGCTGAAAGTCTTTGCAGGATCATCAACATTGTCCCAAACATTCCAGATATTACCGGCATCTGCAAAGAGAGCACCCTTGATATTTCCCACGATCGGAAAACGGTATTCCAGGTTAAAGGCCATTTTCAGATTTGCTTCATTAAAGTCGTTTATATCACTTGAACTGCCAGGACCCAGGGAATACGGAAACCATGCCCGGTTGTCATTTGAGCCACCTGCGAAGTAACTTCGCACAAAAGGAACGCTTTCAGAGTTGCCATATGGAATAGCGACCCCAAGGAAACTTCGGAATGCCAGAACGTTCGACCTGCTGAGATCCCAATGTTTGATAAAATCAAATTCAGTTTTTACATACTGGGAATAGGGAACTCCAAAAACAAGCAGATTGTCATTATCATTTTGGTTGAATGGCACCAAATAGGATAAACCAGACAGGAGGTTTCCTGCACTTTCCAGATTCAATCTGAACTGGTAGAAACTATTGTCGTTGATTCCACTCTTATTATTTTTTGTAAAGGTGTAATTGCTAGAAAAAATCAAGTTGTTTTCTGTGAGTCGGTCTCTGCGTTCTTCTATACGGCTTACGTCAATAAAATCATCGGTATCGGTTGTAATAGTCCCGTCGAGGACCGCCTGGGTAAAACCGGTTGTTCCTTCAGGGATGATAAGGTTAGGATCATCCGGATCATCTGTAGAATCAAAGAAGTCGGCCAGGGCAGGATCGTCCTCATAATTATCAGCGATGTCATCGAGTGATTCATATGTACTGGTATAAACATTAAAAAATCGATCCGGGTTGACATTCCTTACATAGAGGATGTTTAACAATTCAAGTGAATTCCTTTTATAGGTATTAGGAACCCAGCCGTAGCTCAAAATAGAATTGAGAGTTTGCTTGTCCAGACCGATATTTTTCTGGAAGCTGGTACCTGCAGAAATACTGGTTTTGGGGAGCATAAAATTGGGGATAATACGCTTGGTATTCAGCAAGGGAAACCAAATCCTGGGAAAGGTAAGGTTAATATCAGCTCCCACTTCCGAGAAAAAATCCTCAGGAAGGGAAGTGTCACTTAAAAGACCAAACGTCCCCCGTGCAGACAGACTTAAAGTTTCTGCACCCCCAAATACATTTCTGGTAATAAGGGAACTGCTAAACCCGATTCCCAGGCGTTGAATATTGGAATGCGTAATATCCAGGTTAAGGCCCAGCGAATATTTTGGTCTTGCTGTTAAAAAAATATTAGAAATGAGTTTGGTTTGTGTGCTGTCTTCGAGAATCTGGATATTAGGATATTTAAAGGTGTTGAGGTTGGTGATCTGCCGATAGGTTCTTAGCCTGTCCAGATCTCTGTACAAACTGTCCTTTTCAAAAAAAATGGCATCGGTGAGAGCCTTGGGTTTGTACCTTAATTTCTCTTTAAAGTAAATTGTGTAATTCTCAAATTCGGTAGATTGCAGGTTTGCAGTCTCATCTCCAAATTCGTAATCGGCATAAATATTAATTTTATCGAAGGAAAATACTTTATATTCAGAAGTGGTAATCGCCGTATCACTTCGTTTTCGCAGGTTATCTATATTGAGTTCTACGTTCATCTGCTGATCGTCCCTTACCTCAGTAGTATCGCGAAGAATATCATAGGTGATAGAGCTCTCCTGAAAATTATAAACACCTGAATTCCGGAACAACTCCGTAAGCCTTTGTCTTTCGTTGTTAAAATCGGTCAGATCGAATTGCTTCTTTTCTTTGATGAAGGAATTCTCCCTGGTGAGCTGGTATAAAGAATCGATTGCCGGAGAGGCAATATTGCGGGATAGCGAATCGATAAAATAAGGATTGCCCAGTGTAACATTGTAATCGATTGCTGCCCGTTGCTTCCTTTTCTCTTCCCTGATCTCAAAGGTTGTTGAATTGTTGAAATATCCCTTACTTCCATAAAAGGAATTCAATCTCTGAAGCGTTTTCCTTGCTCTGGAAGTATCGATCACCACCGGGGCCTCTCCAATTTTCTTTAGCCATTCGCTGTATCCTTTTACGAAAAATGATTCCCCCAAAGCGTCAACCTGTTTTTGTGACAAGAGATTGGCCAGACGTTCTTCCCTTCCTGGTTTTTTATTCAGCCATGCCTGAAAGGTGGAATCAGGGTCCTTTTTAGCCAGATTGTAGAGATTAAGGCGCAGCGGATATCCCAAAACACGGGTATTGGGTTCCTGAACGATAAGACTTTTAATATCTTCGTCCAGGATCTTTTCGCCATCGACAAGAATCGTATTTTTTGTGAGTAAAAGTTCGTCTTCCCCAACCCTTTTTAGTGTATTACAGGAGGAAAGCAACGCGATAAGCAGGAAGATACCTATTTTAGCAGCGATGCCTTTAAGAGGAAAGGGGGTATTCATAAGTACCAAAAATACATTATTTGGATGGTTGGTAAAAGTCAATTAAAGTTTATAAAAAGCTTACAACTAAAAAAATACCGAAAGGCAAATGGCCTGTTCGTGGCCGAAGGAGTTAAACTGGTTAATGAGTTATTACAAACCGATCTGGAGTCTGAAGGGGTCTATACTACTCAGCCGGAACTGCTGCCTCCCGATTTCTCTTCATTTGAAATTATCGGCAAGTCGGATCTCAAAAGAATGAGCGGACTCAAAACTCCAAACAAGGTGCTGGCAGTTTTTCGGATTCCAAAAGCTCCCGAAGCGGTTATGGAAGAATGGACAATCGCCCTGGACGGAGTAAAAGATCCGGGGAACCTGGGAACCATCATTCGTCTTTGCGATTGGTTTGGAATTCGGCAACTGCTGTGCTCGGAAGATACTGTAGATTGCTATAACCCTAAAGTTCTGCAGGCAACGATGGGGTCTATCGCCCGTGTAAATATTATTTATACACCCCTGGAAGCCCTGTTGACAAATTTGGATTTGCCAGTTTACGGTGCGGATATGGAAGGGGAAAATGTCTATGGAATCAACTGGCCGTCCAGTGGAATTCTGGTTATGGGGAATGAAGCCCATGGAATTTCGGACGAAGTGAGCAAAGTACTGGAGAAAAAGGTAAGCATCCCTCAATTTGGGAAAAGTACAACTGAAAGCCTCAATGTGGCTACGGCAACTGCTGTATTGTTAAGTGAACTGCGAAGAGGGGGTAGCGGATTTACTCAAAAGTGAAATTTACAAAAACACCGCGTGTGCGAAGGGCATCAATATTAGCCGTCCAGGGACTTGTTGGATCATTATCCGGAACCAGTTCATCAGTTATCGCAAACACGCCCCGTATGGAGGGTGAGAATTTAAAATATTCGGTGTAAAAATCGATCCCAAATCCCAGTTCGTAATTAAAAACCTGACTTTTCATTCTGAAGGTTCCGCTGCTGTTGTCATCAAGGCTGTCCTCGTTGCTGCCCAGGTTGAGGGAGGCCGAAAAACCTCCTACAAGAAAGGGTTTCCAGTTTCCGATTCTCTTCGTACTTGCTTTCAGCAAAAGGGGAAAGTTAATGTAGGTCGATTTCACCTCTCTGATAGCATCATTTTCTTCTGAAAAACCAGGAAATCCAAGAGTTCTTGTGCCGTAGTAAAGACCCGGTTCAAATCGAAGATCAAGGTGATCGTGCAATCGCAATTCACCGATGAGGCCAACATTAAATCCCATGGTCTTATCAACCAAAATGTCCTGGAGGTCATTGGCGTATTCAAACTTAAAATCATATTGATTAAAGCCAAGGAAATACCCCCAGTTCAGCAAGGCCTTATCTTCATTTTCCAGGTTGAGGATGGGTTTTTCATTGAACTGTGCAAATACTCCGTAACCCGAGGTACAAAGTAACAGTGCCAGTAGAATGGTGAATCTTCTCATAAATTTACTTCGAGGCTATATAAATGGAGGCCACCCCAAATGTCTGGGGCTTGTTCTCCATACCTATAAACCCGATTTTCCCTAAAATATTGTTGAATTCGCGGCCATGGGGAAATACCGAAGCAGAATCACTTAAATACTGATATGCCGATCTGTCTTTAGAGAAAATTTTACCGATCGCGGGCAGAACATATTTGGAGTAGAACTTGTAACCTTGTTTAAAGGGTGTTTTCGATGGCACCGAGGTTTCCAGGATCACCAGAGTGCCTTTTGGCTTCAGAACCCTGTAGATCTCAGCCAGGCCCTTCTCCAGATTTTCAAAATTGCGGACCCCAAAAGCCACAGTAACGGCATCAAAACTATCATCTTCGAAGTGGAGGTTTTCACTGTCGCCAACTATCATTTCCACTTTTCCTTCCAATTTTTTCCGAACAACTTTTGATTTTCCAACCTCAAGCATCCCTTTGGAAATGTCGAGACCAACAATCCTGGAAGCTCCGGTTTCTACCAGATTGATGGCGAGGTCTCCTGTACCAGTGGCAATGTCCAGAATTTTATCGGGGGATTTCGTCTTTAATATCCCGACTACCTTTTTTCGCCATTTCACGTCGATCCCGAAGGAAATAACCCTGTTCAAACCGTCGTATTCACCAGAAATGGTGTCGAACATAGTGGTTACCTGCTCCTTTTTACCCTGTGATGAGTCTTTGTATGGTGTTACGTTCCTAGGCATTACAGCAATTTTCCTGCAAAGATAGCATATAGTAGAAGTTTAACAGCTGGCAATGAGAAGAAGTATGCCTTCACATCAGAATCTCAACTTCCTATATACCGGTTTGAAATAAAAATGTGTAATTTTGCCTCGCAAACCATGCAACTCTTCCTTAGGTAAGTGCCGTGGCTTATAGATCAAAATAGAACTTCCTAGTCGATCTGTATAATATGTTTAAAGACCTTATTTTCTTATGAAGATTATCATTGCTGGAGCTGGCGAAGTAGGGTTCCATTTGGCGAAACTACTTTCCTATGAATCACAGGATATCACCTTAATCGATACTCATAAGGAAAGCCTTATCTATGCCGACAACCACCTGGATATAAGGGTGCTAAGAGGAGATGCTACTTCCGTCTCTATTCTGCAGGAGGCCCGGGTTGAGGGCTCAGATCTCGTAATTGGGGTCACTTCTTCAGAAACGACCAATATTACACTCTGTATGTTAGCCAAACAAATGGGCTGTAAAAAAACCATAGCCAGAATTTCTAATACTGAATTTCTGGATCATCGGGAAATGATCAAATTCCCGGAACTGGGGATAGATGAACTCATTTCACCCGAGGAACTGGCTGCTTCAGAAATACAACTTCTTTTACATCAGTCGGCCTTCCACGACACTTACGAGTTTGAAGATGGTGCCTTGATCATGGTGGGGGTTTCCCTGCCTAAAAGCGCACCCTTTGTAGGAAAAACGGTTAAGGAAGCAGCTTCTATTTTCCCTGAATTGCATTTTATGCCCATTGCCATGCAGCGTAGTGGAACACAATACACCCTGATCCCCAGGGGGGATTCGGTCTTTAAAGCCGATGATCAGGTCTATTTCATTACCGACCGAAAGGGAGTTGATGAATTGTACAAGCTTACCGGGAAGAAGAAAGAGGCCATGAAAAACGTCATGATCCTGGGGGGTAGCAA
>JABDQK010000184.1 GCA_013042255.1 Flavobacteriaceae bacterium
CCAACCATGATATAATCCAGACCAATACCCAAGTTGGGCAGGCCTTTTTTTAATGCCGCCTGTTCTGATGCTTCCCCTGCTTTAACCCTCAATTCTTCCGCATAGACCAGTGGATGGACCGCATTAATAGTATCACGTAAAGAGCCTATGTCCACGGGTTCAAGAGTCAGAGAATCAACTATAATAATTGGGTCTTTTTCATTACGATTCAGCAAGGCGTTGAAGCTTTCCAGTAAAGGCTTTTCCTTCTTTCTGAGGATTCCCAGCTTTGTCTTCGCCTCTTTTAAAATGATGTCTACCCTCAGAACATCCACCAGGGTCCCATTTCCATTTTTAAATTTGGAATTGGATACCGTCTTAAATGATTCAAGTATTTCTACATTTCTTTCCTCCAGTTTACTCAATTCCCGGATTTCATACAAGGGGTAATAAACCTTAGATAGTTCATAATACAGCTTGTTCCTCGAATCTAAATAATCCTGGTATTTCGATTCCGCTATCAAGCTGGCGGCATCACCCTGGGCTTTCAGCGTACCAAACCACGGGAACATCTGAGATAGTGAAAAGCGGGCCTGTTGAGGCCCCACACGGGTTTCAACCATTTGCCCGAAGGCACTAACTGAAAGAGAGGGATCAGGCAGACTTTTAATCTGAGTTACCTGCTGCAATGCAGCCTCAAATTCCCTGTGCTGAGCTAGCAGGCCCGGATTGTTCTCTGCGGCAATTTTAAAATAATCGTCCAGGGTCTGCGCCTTTAGGCCGGTAGCGAACAAGATGAAGAATACGATAATAACTTGCTTCATTTTAGGCTATTTTTTTGATTTGATTCTTAATAACGGTCTCTCTCCAGAAAGCCTGAAGTACGGGTACAACAAACATGGTCATAATCTGAATTGCCATTCCCCCAAAAGTGGGTATAGCCATAGGGATCATAATATCGGCCCCCTTGCCCGTTGAAGTAAGCACCGGAAGTAAGGCTATTATAGCCACAGCGGCCGTCATCATAGCAGGACGTACCCTTTTCTTTCCGGCTTCAAGAACAGCGGACCTCACCCCTTCTATTGTTTTTGGATCTTTTTCCTCAAAGACCTGATGGATATAAGTTCCCATGATTACACCATCATCAGTGGCAATTCCAAACAGGGCAATAAACCCAACCCATACAGCCACACTCAGGTTGATGGTCTGCATTTGAAACAGATCCCTCATATTCACTCCCGATACAGAGAAATTTAGGAACCAGTCCTGTCCGTATAACCACAACATAATAAACCCACCGGCAAAGGCCACAAAAACCCCTGAGAAATGAATGGAGGAGGCAATCACCGTTTTAAACTGGAAGAAGAGGAGTAGGAAAATAATAATCAGACTGATCGGAATCACTATGGCCAGCCTGCTCACGGCACGGATCTGATTTTCATAGCTCCCTGAAAATTTATAACTGATACCCGCCGGTACCGTTAATTCTCCAGTATCAATTTTTTGTTGAATAGCTTTCTGGGCATCCTCTACTACGGTAACTTCAGCAAAACCGTCCTTTTTATCAAACAGCACATATCCCACCAAAAAGGTGTTTTCGCTTTTGATTGCCTGCGGCCCCTTCACATATTCAAATTCAACCAGCTGGGAAAGCGGAATCTGGGCTCCAACCGGTGTTGGGATCAATATTTTGCGCAGGGCTTCAGGATTATCCCTCAGCTCCCTGGGATATCTCACCCGTACCGGGAATCTTTCCCTTCCTTCAACAGTGGAGGTGATTTTCATCCCGCCAATGGCCGTTTCAATGCTTTGCTGCACATCTTCGATAGTAAGGCCATACCTGGATATTTCATCCCGATTGATATTTAAATGCAGATAAGGTTTACCTACGATTCGATCGGCAAAAACTGCTTCCTTTTTTACAGAGGGCACTTCCTTTAAAATTGATTCGAGCTGCATTCCAAAAGCCTCTATCGACTTCAGGTTAGGGCCGTACACTTTAATTCCCATGGGAGCGCGCATTCCCGTCTGCAACATAACCAATCGGGTTTCAATAGGCTGTAATTTAGGAGCAGAGGTCACTCCGGGTATTCTGGTAACCTTTACGATCTCATCCCAGATATCATCTGGTGATTTAATATGAGGCCGCCAATTCCTGTAGAATTTACCATTCTCATCTGCAAGCAGATCCTTCCGGGAAATACCTCTAGCCAGAGCCTCTTCATTTGTAAGACTGTCCTGATTTATGGTAATATATCGATCTTCCCTGTCTACTTTAAATCTGACCCGTCTCCCGTCCTCATTCAGGATAAATTCGGGTTTGTAATTGATGATATTCTCAAACATGGAGATTGGAGCCGGATCCAATGCAGTTTCGGCACGTCCAAGCTTGCCAACTACCATATCCACTTCGGGAATATTCCCCACCAGCATATCGATTTGCCCAACTACCTTCCGGTTGTATTCTATCCCCGAATGGGGCATGGAGGTAGGCATGAGCAGATAACTGCCCTCGTCCAGCGAAGGCATAAATTCAGATCCGATGCCTGGAAATAGTTCTGAAGCTGCTGTCCAGCCAGAAGTCTGTCGCACATTATTCCAGCCGATGGATTCCAGTCCCTTCGCCATAAAACCAAAGGTGGAATTGAAGCCAAGCCAGACCAGCAGGCCAAAGAAAAGAGTGACTGCGGGAATAAGCATAAACTTCCCTTTATTCTCCAGGCACCACTTTAAAACGGTTTCGTAAAAATGAACGATCGCGAGGAGGGCAGCCAGGATGATCCCGATGAGGAACAACACAAAGATGAAGTTGATAATTGTTCCATTCTGAGGCCCAAGGGGCAACCATTCTTCAGACAGGAAAAAGGAAGCGATAAAAATGGTGAGACCCAGATTGATATAGGTGGGATAAGCCTTATACTTCTCGGGCCACCTGGGTTCGAGAAGGTTATTAATGCCTATCAACGTAAGGGCAATGGGCAGAAACATGGAAAAGTAGATTGAAAAAAGGATTCCCGACACTATGAGTAGAACAGACCAGAATCTTCTTACTCTCTGTTTGTTGTAGTTGATTCCAAAAATAAAATGCGCCAGGGCCGGCAGTACTACAATCCCCAGGATAAAAGCACTGAGCAAGGCAAATGTTTTTGTGAATGCCAGGGGCTTAAAGAGCTTTCCTTCTGCCGATTCCATGGCAAAAACAGGGATAAAACTAACTACTGTAGTCGCAAGGGCTGTAGTAATCGCTGAGGCAACCTCTACTGTGGCCTTGTAAATGAGTTGCATCAACTCTTTTCCCTTCACCCCTTCATTTTCAGGCATCTCCAGATGACGAATGATGTTTTCCACAAAGACAATACCCACATCAACCATTACCCCGATTGCAATGGCAATTCCTGAAAGGGCTACCACGTTGGCATCCACACCTGAATATCGCATAACGATAAAGGTCATCAGTACTCCTATAGGCAGGAGTCCGGAAATGATAAGCGAAGCCCTTAAATTGAGAACCAGAACAAGCACAACGATGATACTGATCAAAATTTCATGAGACAGAGCATTCTCAAGAGTACCAATCGTTTCCTGTATGAGTTGTGTCCGGTCATAAAAGGGAACGATGGTAAGTTGACTTTCAACCCCATTTGCCAGTGTTTTTTTAGGAAGTCCGGGAGCGATTTCCTTAATTTTTTCTTTGACATTATTGATAACGGCCAAAGGGTTAGAACCATAACGAGCAACTACCACACCACCTGCAACTTCTGCCCCTCCTTTATCGAGCACCCCTCTGCGTGTAGAAGGTCCCAGGCTAACCACTCCGATGTCCTTGATACGCACAGGGACGTTATTCTGTACGGCTACCACTGCCTTTTCTATATCGGATGTGTTTTTGATATACCCAAGTCCCCTTACCAGATATTCGGCCTGATTGATCTCGATAGTCTTTGCACCTACATCTTTGTTTGAATTTTGTACCGCCTGCATTACACGGTATAGTGGAATATTATACGCCTTAAGGGCATCGGGATTTACATCGATCTGATATTCCTGAACAAAACCACCTATTGATGCTACTTCTGATACGCCTTCTACAGCACTAAGGCCGTATTTTACATAGAAATCCTGTACACTTCTGATTTCCTGGAGATCCCAACCGCCCGTTGGATTGTTATCCTTATCCCGCCCTTCCAGGGTATACCAGTAAACCTGACCCAGAGCGGTGGCATCCGGACCTAATACAGGAGTGACGCCCTCGGGGAGGATACCTGCCGGCAAGGCATTTAATTTTTCAAGGATTCGGGAACGCGACCAGTAAAACTCGGTGTCTTCATCAAAGATGATGTAAATACTCGAAAATCCGAACATGGAAGAACTTCGAATGGTCTTTACCCCGGGGATTCCGAGTAAGTAGGTGGTCATCGGATAGGATATCTGATCCTCTATATCCTGGGGTGATCTTCCGGGCCACTGTGTAAGGACTATTTGCTGATTCTCACCAATATCGGGAATTGCATCAACGGGCACAGGGTCTTCAGGTAAAATTCCCGTATCCCAGTTAAAAGGAGAGGTGATGATACCCCATGTGGTAAGGGTAATTAGCAAAAGAACAGTTACCAGTTTGTTCTCTAAGAAGTATTTTATAGTTCTATTTAACATAATTTAAGTGTGGGTATTGAATCTCCAGTGAAACTTCAATAACGCGGGCATTAAATGCCGCGTACCATGCCCAACAAATTGGGATGGCAAATACTTAAATTATGTTTTTAAATCAGAAATGTCTGGTCCATTAGCTGGACGTCCCGTATGAGAAGAGGGGGCGAATATTCCTTAAAAGGGATGGATTGTTTATCAACCTCATTGAAAAAATGAGTGTAAACCAACAAAAAAGATATAATCAGATTTTGCTGTTCAAAAGAGATATCTGAGGCTACGGAATGCAGATCATCCTGACCGGATACTACAACTTCCACGTCTGAACAACAGTGGTTTTCAACACCCATGAGATCATCGGAAGTTGTCCCGTCCATTGCCATGCCACAGTCATCTGCCTGTTGGAAGAGCTTAAAATCAACGAGGGAATCTCCACAAAAATGCATGTCCATCGAAAAGGACATGGTAGAGAACAAGACCATAAAGGCCAATGTTAGAGCTCCTATTTTATGTCGACGTGAATCCATTTCCCTACAAAACTACAAAATTAATGGTTTTATTGTCCTGATTAACAAAAGTTTACAGGGTGGATTACTGTAAACTCCTTTATTCTCAATTAGTTAAAGGGAATTATATGCATATAATGAATTCAGGAAGCGAAAAATCAAAAACCAAAAGTCATATAAATAGAGTAGAGAAAGTTTATTATCGCAACTATTGAAACACTTTCATATCAAAGTCAGACATATTGTTCTATTCAAAGTCGATTTGATCAGAAGGTGTTTTATTTTGTGGAAATTACCAATAACTTATGCTTTTAGTTTTTCCCACACATTCTGGCATACATTTCCTGTAGTTTGCGCAGTTTTATAATGCATTCACAGTTATCCCCATATATGATAAATATCAGGTTTGTGTAGGACAATACGGCATATCTTTGATAGACGTGCGTGCTGTAAGTTCTTTCTATCTTAACTGGAAAATATTGCTCAGGTTCCTGAGCAGGACAAGACCTTTTAGCTTAATAGAATGATCAGGTGATGGCTGTCAGTTTAAAATTATCTGTTTAATATCTAAATGATTACCCTCGAACTCTAATTAACACCTCCAATGAAAGACTCCGATTTACCACATACCGGAGCTCAAAACGGAAAAAAGGCCCTTATTGAAAGTAATCGGAAACTCCGTACACTTGTCAGTAATCTTCCAGGGGTGGTGTACCGCTGCCTTAATGATTCTAAGCGGACTATTGAATATATCAGTCAGGGATGTTTTGAACTTACCGGGTATTCGGCAGATCAATTCTATCATCCCGATCATGTAAAATGGGTAGATTTTATTCACAAGGATGATCAAGAAAAGGTCCACGATAAATTACAGCTAGCGTTGTCTGAAAAACAGCAGTTTCATCTGAATTACAGAATTGTTGATGCAGAAGGCAGTATCAGATGGGTAAGTGAACACGGAATGGGGATTGCCGACAAAAGTGGTCGCATCATCCGTGTGGAAGGATTTATAGAGGATATTACGAAACAAAAAGAGGTTGAGGAGGTACTGAAGAGCAGGAACAGGGCACTTAATGCTGCCGAAAAAGGCATCGTGATTTCTGATGCCAAGATGGAACGCTTTCCTATTGTATATGTCAATGAAGCATTTGAAAGGATCACCGGCTATAAAAGGCAGGAAGTATTTGGTAAAAACTGTGATTTTCTGCAGAATGGTGACAAAAAGCAGCAGGGGATTAA